>NZ_JBHFJB010000045.1:40948-67731 GCF_057334555.1 Pseudomonas sp. AGC41 | reverse complement strand
GCTCCTGCTGGTCTGCGCAGCAGGCCCATCTTGCGGCCGCTACGCAGCCGAGCGGGAGCAAGCTCCCTCGCCACGGGGGTTATCAGCCATCCTGGATAGATGTGTTCGCAGATAAGCTAATTCGAAAAAGTTATTTATTTACTCATTCTTAGATCATTTAGTCTCCTCCAACGCCGACTCTCCGGCGGCCTGTTGAGGAGCTTCTCCATGTCTTTGCGTTTCCCCCTTCGCCTTCTCGCGGCCGCCTCCCTGGCCGCGGCGAGCCTTTTCGCACAGGCGGCCGACCTGACCGTGGCCTATCAGACCACCGTCGACCCGGCCAAAGTCGCCCAGGCCGACGGCGCTTATGAAAAAGCCACCCAAGCCAAGATCAACTGGCGAAAATTCGACAACGGCGCCGATATCATCGCCGCCATTGCTTCGGGCGATGTGCAGATCGGTTACCTGGGTTCCAGCCCGCTGACCGCCGCCATCACCCGCAAGGTTCCGGTGGAAACCTTCCTCATCGCCACCCAGATCGGCGCCGCCGAAGCCTTGGTCGCCCGTGATGGCTCCGGCATCAACACGCCGCAGGACCTGATCGGCAAGAAAATCGCCGTGCCGTTTGTTTCCACCGGTCATTACAGCCTGCTCGCCGCGCTGAAACACTGGAACATCGACCCGTCGAAAGTCACCGTGCTCAACCTCGCGCCTCCAGCCATCATCGCCGCCTGGAAGCGCGGCGACATCGACGCCACCTACGTCTGGGACCCGGCCTTGGGCGTGGCCAAGGAAAACGGCAAGGTGCTGATCACCTCCGCTGAATTGGCCCAGTTCGGCGCGCCAACCTTCGACGCCTGGATCGTGCGCAAGGACTTCGCCCAGAAGCATCCCGAGATCGTCACGGCTTTCGCCAAGGTCACCCTGGACGCCTACGCCCAGTACCGCAAGGACCCGCAAGCCTGGCTGGCCGACGCCTCGAACATCGACAAGCTGGTGAAACTCTCCGGCGCCAAGGCCAGCGACATTCCATTGCTGTTGCAAGGCAATGTCTTCCCGTTGGCCGCCGACCAGGTGGTCAGCCTCGGTGCCCCAACCACCCAGGCGATCACCAACACCGCCGCGTTCCTCAAAGAGCAAGGCAAGGTTGAAGCCGTGCTGCCGGACTACGCGCCATACGTCAGCGCCAAATACATCACCCGCTGATCAAAAACAGGAGACGTCGAGATGGCCTTGCTACAGCTGGAGCGCATCAGCGCACAGTACCCCGGCGCAACAAAACCGGTACTGGCGGATATTTCGTTGACCTTGAGCCCGCAGCAGTTGCTGGTTGCCCTCGGTCCCTCCGGCAGTGGCAAGACTTCGCTGCTGAACCTGATCGCCGGGTTCGTCGAGCCCAGCACCGGCCAGATCACCCTGGACGGCATTCCGGTCAAAGGCCCGGGTGCCGAGCGCGGCGTAGTGTTCCAGGACGATGCGCTGTTGCCTTGGCAAGACGTGCTGGCGAACGTCGGGTTCGGTCTGGAACTGGCGGGGGTAGCCCGGGACAAACGCGAAGCGCGTGCGCGGGAGATGCTCGCCCTGGTGGACCTGGCCGGTTTCGAAAAGCGCCGTGTCTGGCAACTGTCCGGTGGCCAGAAACAACGCGTCGGGTTGGCCCGCGCGTTGGCGGCCGATCCGCGGATACTGCTGATGGACGAGCCCTTCGGCGCCCTGGACGCGTTCACCCGTGAACAGATGCAGGAACTGCTGCTACAGGTCTGGCAGCGCACTGCCAAACCGGTGTTCCTGATCACCCATGACATCGAGGAAGCGGTATTCCTCGCCACCGACCTGATCCTGCTGGCCCCCGATCCGGGGCAAATCGTCGAGCGCCTGAGCCTGGATTTCGGGCGTCGCTATGGCGCGGGGGAATCGGCGCGGTCGATCAAGTCCGACCCGCGCTTGATCGAAACCCGCGAGCATGTGCTGGCGAAAGTGTTCTCCCAACGCAGCGCCACTCGGCAACAGGAGCGCGCATGAGCAGCTATGAAATTCCAGCCGTGACCAACGACGCCGTGGCCTCCCGCCCCCCAGTCCTCGCGCGCCGTACCCTGAGCACGCGATGGATCAGCGGCCTGACGCTGGTGGTGCTGCTGTTGCTCTGGTGGGCCGTTACCGCCAGCGGCCTGATCGAACCGCTCTTCCTGCCGCCGCCCTCCGCCGTGCTGCAGAAAGGCTGGCTGCTGGCTACCAGCGGCTACATGGATTCCACGCTCTGGCAGCACCTCGGCGCAAGCCTCGGGCGGATTGGCCTGGGCCTGCTGTTCGCGGTGTTGACGGCAGTGCCGGTGGGTATCGCCATCGGTGCCAACCGTATTGCCCGTGGCGTGCTCGATCCGCTGATCGAGTTCTACCGGCCG
Organism: Pseudomonas sp. AGC41; assembly: GCF_057334555.1. Classification (NCBI taxonomy): domain Bacteria; kingdom Pseudomonadati; phylum Pseudomonadota; class Gammaproteobacteria; order Pseudomonadales; family Pseudomonadaceae; genus Pseudomonas; species Pseudomonas sp. AGC41. The sequence continues at coordinate 65,350 of NZ_JBHFJB010000045.1, read as the reverse complement.
ATTCCACCCCTGGCTTACCTGCCGCTGATCGTGATCTGGTGCGGCATCGGTGAGCTGTCGAAAGTCCTGCTGATCTACCTGGCGATTTTCGCCCCGATCGCCATCGCCACTGCAACCGGCGTGCGCACCGTCGACCCGGCCAAACTGCGGGCTGCCCAATCGCTGGGGGCCACGCGGACGCAATTGATTCGCCATGTGATCGTACCCAGCGCCCTGCCCGACATCCTCACCGGTATCCGCATCGGCCTGGGCGTGGGCTGGTCGACGCTGGTCGCCGCCGAACTGATCGCGGCCACCAGCGGCCTGGGGTTCATGGTGCAATCGGCGGCGCAGTTCCTGGTCACCGATGTGGTGGTGCTGGGGATCCTGGTGATTGCGCTGATCGCCTTCGCCATGGAAATGGGCCTGCGCGCCCTGCAACGCAAACTGGTGCCGTGGCACGGCCAGGCCCACTGAACCCTGATGACCACGCCGACATTCGGCGCCGATCCGAGAGAATGACGATGAGCCGCCCGACCGTTACCCCCCTGAGCGTTGCCCTTGGCGCGCAGATCAGCGGGATCGATATCAGCCAGCCACTGGCCCCGGAAGACCGTGACACCATCGAGCAGGCATTGCTCGAATATCAGCTGCTGTTCTTCCGCGACCAGCCGATCGAACCCGCGCAACAGGCCCGTTTCGCCGCGTACTTTGGCGACCTGCACATCCACCCGATCTACCCCAACGTGCCGGAGCAGCCCGAAGTGCTGGTGCTCGACACGGCCGTCACCGATGTGCGCGACAACGCGGTGTGGCACACCGACGTGACCTTCCTGCCGACCCCGGCCATGGGCGCGGTACTCAGCGCCAAGCTGCTGCCGGTATTCGGCGGCGATACGTTGTGGGCCAGCGGCATCGCGGCCTACGAAGCCTTGTCGGCACCGTTGAAAAGCCTGTTGGCGGGCCTGACGGCGACCCACGACTTTACCCGTTCGTTTCCGCTCGAGCGCTTTGGCAACACGGCGGAGGACCGGCTACGTTGGGAAGAAGCACGGCGCAAGAATCCACCGCTTTCGCATCCGGTGATTCGCACTCATCCGGTGAGCGGCCGCCGCGCGCTGTTCGTCAACGAAGGCTTCACTACGCGCATCAATGAGCTGTCGGAAACCGAAAGCGAGGCGATCCTGAAATTGCTGTTTGCCCATGCGACGCGTCCGGAGTTCACCGTTCGCTGGCGCTGGCAGGCCAACGACGTGGCCTTCTGGGACAACCGCGTGACCCAGCATTTCGCCGTGGACGACTACCGCCCCAACCGGCGGGTGATGCATCGGGCGACAGTGTTGGGAGATGTGCCGTTTTTCCGGTGAGTGCTCCCCAAACGCCCCATATCCCCGTGGCGAGGGAGCTTGCTCCCGCTCGGCTGCGTAGCAGTCCCAAAATCTCGGATCAGTTCATCATGCGCAAGCAAGATGAACTGGGGGCCGCTTCGCGACCCAGCGGGAGCAAGCTCCCTCGCCACGGGTCCTGCGTTCAACCTGATAAACCGGCTGGAATTACTCAGCCGTCGAAGGTTTCTCCCACAGGTTGATCCCGCCTTCCTGGGCAAACCGGTCGATCTCGGCCAACTCTCCGGCGCTGAACTCGAGATTCTGCAGCGCGCCGACGTTCTCGACGATCTGCTCGGGCCGACTGGCGCCGATCAGGGCCGAGGTGACCCGTGGATCGCGCAATGTCCAGGCCAGGGCCATTTGCGCCAGGCTCTGGCCGCGCCGCTGGGCGATCTCGTTGAGGGCGCGTACGTGGGCGATGTTTTCCTCCGACAGATGCGAGGCCTGCAACGAACCGCCGCCTGGGCGATTGACCCGCGCATCGGCGGGAATGCCCTTGAGGTATTTGTCGGTCAGCAGACCCTGGGCCAGCGGCGTGAAGGCGATCACGCCAGTGCCCAGTTCCTCGGTGGCCTCCAGCAAGTCCTTCTCGACCCAACGGTTGAGCAGGTTGTAGGCCGGCTGATGGATCAACAGCGGCACTTTCCATTCCTGAAGCAGCGCCGACATTTCCCGGGTCTTCACGCCCGAATATGAAGAAATGCCGATGTACAGGGCCTTGCCCTGCTGCACGGCGGTGGCCAGGGCGCTGGCGGTTTCTTCCAGTGGCGTGTCCGCATCGAAGCGGTGCGAGTAAAAGATGTCCACGTAGTCCAGACCGAGGCGCTGAAGGCTCTGGTCAAGGCTGGCCAGCACGTATTTGCGCGAACCGCCGCCCTGGCCATAAGGGCCTGGCCACATGTCCCAGCCGGCCTTGCTGGAGATGATCAGTTCGTCGCGGTATTGCTGGAAATCTTCACGCAGCAACCGGCCGAAATTGATTTCGGCGCTGCCGTAGGGCGGGCCGTAGTTATTCGCCAGGTCAAAATGATTGATGCCTAGGTCGAATGCCGTGCGCAACAAGGCTCGCTGAGTGTCGATCGGCGTGCTGTCGCCGAAGTTGTGCCACAAGCCGAGTGACAAGGCCGGCAGTACCAGCCCGCTGCGCCCGACGCGGCGGTAAGGGATGGTTTCGTAGCGGTTTTGCGCAGCGGTATAGGTCATCGAAAAAGCTCTCTGTTCGGACGGCGGGTGGCAGAAGCTAACATTTCACAGACGCACCGGTCAGGTCGAAAGTTCGCAAATTGAGGGTAGGAGCGCCTCCCCGAGCCCTAACGCGCCTGCGCAAAAACCTCCGCCACCCAATCCACGAACACCCGTACCCGCGGTGACATGTGTCGGTTGTGTGGATAAACCACCGATACCGGCATCGACGGTGGCGGTGTCGCGGCGAGCACTTCGCGGATCAGGCCTTGGCGGATCGGCTCCTCCATTCGGTAATACGGGCATTGGATCAGGCCCATGCCGGCGATCGCCGATGCCGCGTAGATTTCCGCCCCGGACACCGACAACGCGCCCCCGATCGGAACCTCCTTGAGCTCGCCGTCGACCATGAATTCGAATGGATAAAGCTTGGCGGTGGTGCGCGAGACGTAGTTCACCGCCTTGTGCTGCTTGAGATCCGCCAGGCTTTTCGGTTCACCGTATTGGCGCAGGTAAGCGGGGCTGGCACAGGTGATCTGGCGAAGATTGGCGACACGCCGGCCAATCAATGACGAATCCGCCAACGTACCGGAGCGCACGACGCAATCGACGCCCTCGGCGATCAGGTCGACGAAACGGTCCGCTTCACTGATGAACAGTTCGATATCCGGGTAACGGGCCATGAATTGCGGCAACGCCGGGATCACGAAATACCGCGCCTGAGTTCCATGCAGATCCACCCTCAACTTGCCCTTGGGTGCCACCCCGCGAAACGCCAGCTCGGCTTCTTCGAGTTCCGCCAACAATTGCACGCAACGCGGGTAATAGGCCTCGCCATCGAGGGTCGGGCGCACCCTGCGTGTGCTGCGTTCCAGCAGACGGACACCCAGCCAGGCTTCGAATTGATTGAGCGTATGGGTCAGCGTGGCGCGGGGCATGTTCAGGTCTTCGGCAGCCAGGGTGAAGCTGCTGCGCTCGTAGATACGGACAAACACCTTCATCGCCTTGACTTGGTCCATCTGAAGCCCTGATTGTTGAGGAATTTTGAACAGTCAAGGCAACTCTCCTGCATTTATCGCCGCGCGTAAACATGTGAATCTCGCCTCAACCCATTACGAATCTCAAGGAGATCCTTGCCATGACTGCTCAGAACGCCAAAGTCGCCATCGTCACCGGTGCCTCCCGTGGGATCGGCGCGCAGATAGCCAGGCAACTGGCGAGCGATGGTTTCGCCATCGCCATCAACTTCGCCAGCAGCGCCACCGAGGCCTCGCAGCTGGCGGTGCAGTTGCGTCAGGCCGGGCACCCGGCCATAGCGGTGAAGGCCGACGTGTCGGTGGCCGCCGACGTCAGCCGGATGTTCGATGAAGTCGAAGCGCAACTGGGCAAGGTCGATGTATTGATCAACAACGCCGGCATCCTCCAGGTCATGCCGTTGGCGCAGCACAGCGACGAGTTGTTCGACCGCACGTTCGCCATCAACACCCGTGGCACCTTCAACACCCTGCGCGAGGCCGCGACCCGGCTGAGCGATGGCGGCCGCATCGTGAATTTTTCCAGCAGTACCGTGGGCATGAACCTGCCGGGGTACTCGGTGTATATCGCCAGCAAGGCCGCGGTGGAATCCCTGACACAGGTGTTTGCCAAGGAACTGCGCGGTCGCCAGATCACCGTCAATGCCGTGGCTCCGGGGCCGGTCGCCACCGAACTGTTCATGCACGGCAAAAGCGAAGAGCAGGTCCAGCACTATGCGAAGATGCCGCCGCTGGAGCGCCTCGGCCAGCCGGAAGACATCGCCAGCATCGTGTCATTCCTGGTAAGCCCGACCGCTGGTTGGGTGAACGGCCAGATTCTGCGGGCTAACGGAGGGCTGGTCTGAGGCGTGCTCTGCGGCACCCTCCAAACCGCCTTCGCGAGCAGGCTCGCTCCCACAGGGTATCGCATATCCCTGTGGGAGCGAGCCTGCTCGCGAAGGCCTCGGAGCGGTGCAGACTCTTTCCTGTCAGCGCACCAGATGCAGAAACTGCATGTGCCGCTCGTACTGGTCGAGGATGTCGTTGATGACCTGCTCCTTGGAATACCCCACCAGGTCGTAGTCCTGGCTGCCCTCGCTCAGGTGTACTTCGGCGCGGTAGTAGCGACGATTGTTGATCTGTTTGGAGCCCATGCCACCCCGGGCGAGGGACGGCGTGAAGTAACCCCGCATCTGCACCTGATAGATGAACGGATGCTGTTCGCCGTGGCCGATTTCCAGGCTGACGCTGTCGTTGGCCGGGTCTGGCTGGGTCATCACCGTCAGGCCCTTTTCGGCGAATACCGCCTTCACCTCCTCGATGGCCGGACGCACCGTGGTATCGAGGAAGCGATACACCTCGTCGCGAGAAGGAAAATGCACCGCCTGGCTCAAGCGCTGACGCCAGCCGCCAGTGCCCCGCCGGGAGCCCGACACCGGCGCGAGGGAATGCAACTGCGCGATCTGCTTCTGCGACTCCAGGTAGAACGCCTTATGCAGGCCCCACATCATCAGCAGCAGAATCAACGAGAACGGCAAGGACGTCAGCACCACCGCCGACTTCAAGGCATCGATGCTGCCGGAGAACAGCAAGGCACTGGTCACCAGGGCAGTCATCGCGCCCCAGAACACCCGCAGCCATTTCGGCCCGTCCTCATCGGGGCTGCCACCCTTGGCCGACAACGTCGACAGCACCACGGTGCCGGAGTCGGCGGACGTGACAAAAAACACGAAGCTGATAAACACCGTGACCGCGATCACCGTCTTGCTCCACGGGTAGGTTTCCAGCAGCAGGTAAAGGCTCATCGACGGGTTGTCCAAGGCCGACATGCCCAGGGCGCTCATGCCATGGTTCAGGACCTGATCGATCGCGCTGTTACCGAAAATCGACATCCACGCCAGGGTGAAACCGAGGGGGATCAGCAGCACGCCGAACACGAATTCACGAATCGTCCGGCCACGGGATATCCGTGCGATAAACAGCCCCACGAACGGCGACCAGGCGATCCACCACGCCCAGTAGAACACCGTCCAACCGCCCAGCCAGTCGCTGGGCTCGTTGTAGGCATACAGGTCGAAACTCTTCATCGGCAGGGCGCCGAGATAGTCGCCGATATTCTGGATAAGCGTATTGAGCAAATGCTGGGTCGGCCCGGCGAACAGCACAAACAGCAACAGCGCGCAGGCTAGCAGCATGTTGATATCGGACATGACACGCACGCCCTTGTCGACGCCGGCCACGGCGACAATGATCGCCGCGCCCATCATCAGCACGATCAGCCCGACCTGGATCCACTGGGTGTGAGCGATGCCGAAGAGGTAATCCAGACCGGAATTGAGGTGCAGCACACCAAAGCCCATGTCCGCGCCAAGGCCGAACACGGTCGCGATAATGCCGAAGCCGTCCACCGCATAACCGATCGGGCCGTTGATACGCTTGCCGATCAGCGGGTACAACGCCGACCGCAAGGCCAGCGGCAGGTTGTGCCGGTAGGCGAAGTACGCCAGGGCCATGCCAACGAAAGCGAACACACCCCAGCCGTGCAAACCCCAGTGCAGGAACAGAATCTGCATCGCCTGGCGCGCCGCATCGGCACTGCCGGCTTCGCCCTGGGGCGGCTGGACCAGATGGGTCAGGGGCTCGGATACGCAAAAGAAAAACAGGGTGATGCTGATCCCGGCGGCGAACAACATGCCGGCCCAGGACAGGTAGCTGAATTCGGGCTCGTCGTGGTCGGCACCGAGCTTGATCTTGCCGTAGCCGGACAAGGCGGTGACCACCACGAAGACCAGATACAGGGTCATCGCCAACATGTAATACCAGCCGACCGTATTGGCCGCCCAGTTCTGCGCGGCCAGCAACCAGGCGCCAGCTTGCTCCGGTACGGCGATGACGACCAGGCCAAACAGCAGGATGAAGGTCGCGGCGAAATAAAACACCGGCGGATTCATGCGGACCAGGCCGCTGGATGGGAGGGACGAAGTACTCATCGACGGTGCACCTCGCAAAGCGAAATCATGACGTGCGCAAACGGACTCGGCAAAGGCAAGCCTCCTGTTGTGAGCGGGCAGCAAACCAATGGTTTAACTTGAATGAACGTTCAAGTTAAACATGAAAGGGCTGCCAAGGACTAATCGCAGGGCTCAATGGCACGTTTCCTACACTAGCCCATGGGTGGGTATGACGTTGCCTGAAGTGATTTCGTTCAAACGTAGCCAACCCCTGTGGGAGCGAGCTTGCTCGCGATGACGTGCTGACAATCGACATCTTCATTGGCTGATTCACCGCTTTCGCGAGCAGGCTCGCTCCCACAGGGGTTTATCGTTATCCGCGCCCTCACACCCACATCCCGGTTGCCCGTGAATACTCAGCTGCCTATAGTCCGGATATCGCCTACAGCCAGTACGGACTCATGATCAAAGAACAGTTGTCTCGCTTCCATCGTCTCGATCTGCTCAGCCATCCGACGCCTCTGGAAAAACTCGACCGTCTCTCCGCCTGGCTCGGCCGCGACATCTACGTCAAGCGCGACGACCTGACGCCCCTTGCACTGGGCGGCAACAAGTTGCGCAAGCTTGAATACCTTGCCGCCGACGCCCTGGCCCAAGGCGCCGACACGCTTGTCACTGCCGGCGCGATCCAGTCCAATCATGTGCGCCAGACCGCTGCCCTGGCGGCGAAGCTGGGCCTGGGTTGCGTGGCGTTGCTGGAAAACCCCATCGGCACCGAGGACAGCAATTACCTGGGCAACGGCAACCGGCTGTTGCTGGAGCTGTTCGATGCCAAGGTCGAACTTGTTGAAAACCTGGACAACGCCGACGAACAGTTGCAGGCCCTTGCGAGCCGCCTGCGTAGCAACGGGAAAAAACCTTACCTGGTGCCAATTGGCGGGTCGAATGCCCTGGGCGCCTTGGGCTATGTGCGCGCGGGCCTGGAGTTGGCCGAACAGATCAAGGACACCGGGCTTGAATTTGCCGCCGTGGTGCTGGCCTCGGGCAGTGCCGGCACCCATGGCGGCCTGGCGCTGGCACTGAGCGAAACCCTGCCGGACCTTCCGGTGATTGGCGTGACGGTTTCACGCAGCGAGGAAGACCAGTTTCCGAAAGTCCAGGGGCTGGCCGAACGCACCGCGCAGCTGCTGGAAATGACCCTGCCACCGGCCTTTAAAGTGAATTTGTGGGACGAGTACTTCGCCCCCCGCTACGGCGAGCCCAACGCCGGTACGCTGGCGGCGGTCAAGTTGCTGGCGAGCCAGGAAGGCCTGCTGCTCGATCCGGTCTATACCGGCAAGGCCATGGCCGGGCTGCTCGACGGTATCGGGCGCGACCGCTTCGAAAACGGCCCGATCATCTTCCTGCATACCGGCGGTGCACCGGCGCTGTTTGCCTATGACTCGGTGTTCCAGGCTCGGTAAATGTCGCTGTAAAGCGAGTTTGCTCGCGATGGCAGTCGATCAGTCGGGGGTATTTAGCTGACATACCGCCTTCGCGAGCAGGCTCGCTCCCTCAAGATGTTGATTACATATTGGAATATGTTCGTGATTTAATATTATTTTCCAATCTATACGACCCAACCTATAGTCGCGCCGCAGGCGTATTTGCCACGAGACGCAAAGCCTGCTTTTAGGGCAGGATGTGGCAATTCTTTCGGATCGCGGCTACGCCTTTCTCTTCCAGATAAACGTCATCATAAAAATACAGGGGCTTGTCATGAATTTTTCCGCATTACGTCGCAACCTGCTGGTGGGTTCGCTGGGCCTGGCATTGAGCGCCGGGCTGATGGGGCAAGCGGTTGCCGGTGAGCAGCTGCAGAAAATCAAGGACGCTGGTGAAATCAAGATCGGCCTGGAAGGCACTTATCCACCGTTCAGTTTTGTGGATGACAGCGGCAAACTGACTGGCTTCGAAGTGGAATTTTCCGAAGCCCTGGCCAAGGAACTGGGGGTCAAGGTCAAGCTGCAGACGACCCCATGGGCCGGTATCCTCGCTGCCCTGGAATCCAAGCGCCTTGACGCTGTGGTGAACCAGGTGACCATCTCCGAAGAGCGCAAGAAAAAGTACGACTTCTCCGAGCCGTACACCATTTCCGGTATCCAGGCGCTGGTACTGACCAAAAAAGCCGACGAACTGAACATCAAGAAAGCGGCTGACCTGGACGGCAAAAAAGTCGGCGTGGGCCTGGGCACCAACTATGAGCAATGGGTCAAGGCAGAGGTACCGGGCGCCCAGGTCAAGACCTACGACGATGACCCAACCAAGTTCCAGGACCTGCGTGTCGGCCGCATCGACACCATCCTGATCGACCGCCTGGCCGCGCTGGAATACGCCAAGAAAGCCAACGACACCACCGTCACCAGCGAAGCCTTTTCTCGCCAGGAGTCTGGCATTGCCCTGCGCAAAGGCGAGTCCGAGCTGCTGGCAGCCGTGAACAAGGCCATCGAAAAACTGCGCGCCGACGGCACGCTGAAAAAGCTCTCGGAAAAATACTTCAGCGCTGACGTCACTCAATAATGGAAGCAGCACTTCAACTCGCGCTGGACTCCGCGCCCTTTCTGCTCAAGGGCGCGTATTACACGGTCATCCTCAGCCTGGGCGGCATGTTCTTCGGCTTGCTGCTCGGGTTTGGCCTGGCGCTGATGCGTTTGTCGCGCTTCAAACCGGTGAACTGGATCGCCCGCATCTACGTGTCGTTCTTTCGCGGCACGCCGTTGCTGGTGCAGTTGTTCGTGATCTATTACGGCTTGCCGCAACTGGGCATCGAGCTGGACCCACTGCCGGCGGCACTGATCGGTTTCTCGCTGAACATGGCGGCCTACGCCTGCGAAATCCTGCGGGCCGCGATCAGCTCCATCGAACGCGGCCAGTGGGAAGCGGCGGCCAGTATCGGCATGACCCGCGCGCAGACCCTGCGTCGGGCCATCCTGCCGCAAGCCGCACGCACAGCCCTGCCACCGTTGGGCAACAGCTTCATCTCCCTGGTCAAGGACACTGCATTGGCGGCGACCATCCAGGTACCGGAGCTGTTCCGCCAAGCGCAGTTGATCACCGCCAGAACCTTCGAAATCTTCACCATGTACCTTGCCGCCGCGCTGATCTATTGGGTTCTTGCCACCGTGCTTTCGCACTTGCAGAACGTCCTGGAAGCCCGGGTCAATCGGCATGACCAGGAGTCCTGACCGATGATTGTCGTGGAAAAACTGACAAAGCAGTTCAAGGGTCAGGTAGTGCTCAACGGCATCGACCTGAAGATCGAAGAAGGCGAAGTGGTTGCGATCATCGGCCCCAGCGGCTCGGGCAAGACCACCTTCCTGCGCTGCCTGAACTTCCTCGAAGAACCCAGCAGTGGCCGGATCAAGGTCGGCGACATCGAGATCGATGGCAGCCGCCCGCTGAACCAGCAACAGGGCCTGGTCAGGCGTTTGCGCCAGCAGGTAGGGTTCGTATTCCAGAACTTCAACCTGTTCCCCCATCGCACCGCATTGGAAAATGTCACCGAAGGCCCGCAGGTGGTGAAAAAAATTCCCCGTGCCGAAGCCGAAGCCCTGGGGCGCAAGCTCCTGGCCAAGGTCGGGCTGGCCGGCAAGGAAGACGCCTACCCACGGCGCCTGTCCGGCGGTCAGCAGCAGCGCGTGGCAATTGCCCGGGCGCTGGCGATGGAACCGGCAGTGATCCTGTTCGACGAGCCGACCTCAGCCCTCGACCCCGAACTGGTGGGCGAAGTGCTGGCGACCATTCGCGGCCTGGCCGAAGAAAAACGCACCATGGTGATCGTCACCCACGAAATGGGCTTCGCCCGGGACGTGGCCAATCGCGTGGTGTTCTTCGATAAAGGTGTGATCGTCGAGCAAGGGGAAGCCAAGGCTTTGTTCGCGGCGCCTAAAGAAGAGCGTACTCGACAATTCCTCAGCAAGTTCCTCTCCGCACACGCCGCGCAATAAGTTATCCGGGCCACTTCCATGGAAGGAAGTGGGTAACTTTTACGTCATACTCTTGATCGCTACAAAACAACTTACAGCCCCGCCCTCAGTTTAGAAACTTGTCAGCACGACATGCGCACACCTTGCGTAACACTTATGTCGAACCGTCCGACCACTGTCTCGCGCCTTCAGCTACCGTAAGCAATACGATAGGCGCTGGGGCAAGGAAAGTGGCGTCTGACGGCACGCATTACTAACTGCATCGCGTAGGAAACTTCTGAAGAGTTAATCAATCAAGCATTAATCCCGCCCTTCTATTGACACTGTAACTGCCCAACCCTTATCTAGAAGCCAACAGGCGACGCGCATTATTTTTTATTCCCTCAGTCCTGCACAGAAAGTTCATGATTTTATTGCAACGCAATAAACAATGCCGCGTTTATCCGTGCCTTTGACCTTTATGAAACAGCTCGATATGGACACCAAGGAGAACACCATGACATGTACGTCACCGATCCTCGAACTGGCCGCGCCCGCGCTGGCCAATGCCCTGCATACCGGTATCAACATCACCAGTGCCGCTCGGCTGGAAGTGCTTATCACACCTTATTCCGGCATGGACGCGGGCGATCTGATCGAACTGTTCTGGGATAACTGCTACGTCGGCTCCCGCCAGGTATCCGAGGCGGATACCCATGGCGGCATCACGCTGCGGATACCGGAAAGCTTCGTCGTCAACGGGACGTCGTGCATCCATTATCGCGTCATGCGGGTTGGGCGTGGGCCGGCGCTGTCGGCCCCACAACGGGTGCAAGTCAAACTCGATTGCCCCGGAGGTCGGCCTTCGACCTTGATCGGCGATGAAAACCAGAGCCTGGCACCCGTGCGTATCCCCCAGGCCATCCGTCGCCAGGGCGTCAATCCGAATCAGATCAAGCGTGGCGTACCGCTGACCATCGAGCCCTACCTGAACATGGCCGCCGACGATGCGATCACTTTGCGTTGGGGCGACGTACGCATGGACCTGCCTCGGATCAAACCTTGCGAGGTGGGCCAGCCGGTCCATGTCTGGGTGCCACCGGAAATAATCACCGAAGCCGGCGAAGACCTGCGCCTGGAAGTGACCTATTGCATCCTTGATCGTGTAGGCAACACCTCCCATTGGGCACCGCCGCGGACATTGAAGATCGGTTGCGCAAATGCGTATCTGAAGGACCCCGCCGGAAGCGTTGTGGGTCGTTGAAATGCCTTGGCAAAATAATCGGTTTTGTAGCGAGAAGCTTGCTCCCTCGGCTGACGACGCTCCAGTGGGCGGCAACCACTGGAAAGCGGGTCGCTGCGCAACCCGGCGGGAGCAAGCTCCCTCGCCACAAAAGCAGTTTGACCCGAGCGGCACTGCCCCAATATAAATCCAACCTATCGATATTCCTAAATGATAGTTCAAAAACATTTTATACGCGTTTAGGGTATATCGACCGGACCACCGGACATTCTTGATTTTCGCCACCGCATTCATCGCGGTGTTTTCTTGAGATGTGAGGTGGGTATGGTACGGAACACAAACGCCCCGGTGCAGGGCGCCAAGGCACTGCACGCAGCCACGGAGTGGCTGTAATGTCCGATCTGGCGCAAGCAAAGGTCCATAGCGACCTGGATGTGGCTCCATTGTTATTGCCGGCACAGGTGCTGCGCACCGATGCCGAGGCAATCAAGGCCGCGCATGAACTCGCACAGGTTGCTCGCCAGCAGGCCGCGCGCCGCGATCAGCAGCGCAAGCTGCCCTGGGCGGAAATCGAGCAATTCACCCGCAGCGGGCTTGGCAGCATTGCCGTTCCTCGTGAGTACGGCGGGCCGCAAGTCTCGTCAGTTACCATCGCCGAAGTGTTCGCGATCATTTCCGCGGCCGATCCAGCCCTCGGGCAGATCCCGCAGAACCAGTTCGGCGTGCTCCAGCTGATTCTCGCCACGGGCACCGAACGGCAAAAGAAAACTCTCCTCCAGAGCGTGCTCGAAGGCTGGCGCATCGGCAACGCCGGGCCGGAGCGCGGCACCCGCAACACCCTGGACCTCAAGGCGCGGATCACCGCCGATGGCGATGGCTTCGTCATCAATGGACAGAAGTTCTACTCCACCGGCGCCCTGTTCGCCCATTGGGTCGCCGTGAAAACATTGAACGACGAAGGTCGCCAGGTGCTGGCTTTCGTCCGGCGCGGCACCCCGGGCCTGCGCATCGTCGACGACTGGTCGGGCTTCGGCCAGCGCACCACGGCCAGCGGTACCGTGCTACTGAACAACGTGCGGGTCGACGCCGAATTGATCCTGGACAACTGGCGCATCAACGAAACGCCCAACGTGCAAGGCGCCTTCTCGCAGTTGATCCAGGCGGCAATTGACCTGGGCATCGCCCGCGGCGCCATCGACGACACTATCGCCTTCGTTCGCGAACGCGCCCGGCCCTGGATCGATGCCAAGGTCGAGCGGGCCAGCGACGATCTGTACGTGATCGCCGACGTCGGCAAGCTGAAAATCGAACTGCATGCCGCCGAGGCTCTGCTGCGCAAGGCAGGGCACGTACTGGACCAGGTCAACGCCGCGCCGATCACTGCACAGTCCGCCGCGCGCGCTTCGATAGCCGTCGCCGAAGCCAAGGTGCTGACCACCGAAATCGCCCTGCAAGCCAGCGAAAAACTCTTCGAGCTGGCCGGCAGCCGCGCCACCCTTGCCGAGTTCAACCTCGACCGCCACTGGCGCAACGCGCGGGTCCACACCCTGCACGACCCGGTGCGCTGGAAATACCACGCAATCGGCGACTACCACCTGAACGGCACCTTGCCCGCCCGACATTCCTGGATCTGACGGCCCGACTACTGGAGCAGCACATGACGCTTTCCCAACACGTCGCGGTGATCACCAGCGATGAACAAGCCCTCATTGTCGCCAGCGACCTGGCCGATGACTTCAAGCGCGACAGCGCCCTGCGCGATCGCGAACGGCGCTTGCCGCACCCGGAGCTGGAAGCCTTCACCCGCTCCGGCCTGTGGGGCATCAGCGTGCCCAAGGCCTACGGCGGCGCGGGCGTTTCCAACGTCACGCTGGCGAAGGTCGTGGCGTTGATCGCCCAGGCCGATGGCTCGCTCGGGCAAATCCCCCAGAACCACTACTACGCCCTGGAAGTGCTGCGGGTAAACGGTAGCGAAGCCCAGAAGCAACGGCTGTATGCCGAAGTGCTGGCCGGTCAGCGGTTCGGCAATGCCCTGGCGGAGCTGGGAACCAGGACTGCTCACGAGCGCACCACCCAACTGCTTCGCGATGGCGACGGGTACCGCATCAACGGCCGCAAGTTTTACGCCACCGGGGCGATCTATGCCCAGCGCATCCCTACTTCGGTGGTGGACGAGAACGGCGTGCAACAGTTGGCATTCGTCCCGCGCAACAGCCAGGGCCTGACAGTCGTCGATGACTGGAGCGGTTTCGGCCAGCGCACCACGGGCAGCGGCTCGGTAGTGTTCGAAGCCGTGCATGTCGCCGCAGAAGACGTCGTGCCGTTCCAGAGCGCCTTCGAACGCCCTACTCCGGTAGGCCCGCTGGCGCAGATTCTCCATGCCGCCATTGACACCGGCATTGCCCGCGCCGCCTATGAAGATGCGTTGCATTTTGTCCGCAGCAAAACCCGGCCGTGGATCGACGCCACCAGCGATGTCGCCACCCAGGATCCGCATACGCTCAAGAGCTTCGGCCATCTGAGCATTCGCCTGCACGCCGCCGAAGCCTTGCTGGAGCGCGCCGGCGAATTCCTCGACCGCGCCCAGGCCGACACCCACGCCGAAACGGTGGCGGCGGCCTCGATTGCCGTGGCCGAAGCTCGGGCTATCAGCACCGAAATCTCCCTGGCCGCCGGCAGCACGCTGTTCGAACTGGCCGGCAGCCAGGCGACCCTGGCCGAACATGGCCTGGATCGTCACTGGCGCAACGCCCGGGTGCACACCCTGCATGACCCGGTGCGCTGGAAATACCACGCGGTCGGCAATTTCTACCTCAACGACGAAAAACCACCATTGCGAGGGACCATCTGATGGCCCTCGGCAAGAAAAAAATCCTCCTCAACGCGTTCAACATGAACTGCATCGGCCATATCAACCACGGCTTGTGGACGCATCCGCAGGACACCTCGACCCAGTACAACACGCTCGAATACTGGACCGGCCTGGCCCAGCTGCTGGAGCGCGGTCTGTTCGACGGGTTGTTCATTGCCGATATCGTCGGGGTCTACGACGTTTACCAGCAATCGGTGGATGTCACGCTGAAAGAGTCGATCCAGCTGCCGGTCAACGACCCGTTGCTGCTGGTCTCGGCAATGGCTGCCGTCACCCGCAACCTCGGCTTCGGCCTCACCGCCAACCTCACCTATGAGCCGCCGTACCTGTTCGCCCGACGCATGAGCACGCTGGATCATCTGAGTCGCGGACGGGTTGGCTGGAACATTGTCACCGGTTACCTGGACAGCGCCGCGAAAGCCATGGGCCTCGGCGCGCAGGTCGAGCACGACCGCCGTTATGACCAGGCCGACGAGTACCTGGAGGTGCTCTACAAACTCTGGGAGGGCAGCTGGGAAGACGATGCGGTGCTCAACGATCGCCAGCAACGGATCTACGCCCAGCCAGAAAAAGTGCACAAGGTCAGGCATCAGGGCGAGTTCTATCAGGTCGAGGGTTATCACCTCTGCGAGCCATCGCCCCAACGCACACCGGTGCTGTTCCAGGCCGGCAGCTCCGAGCGCGGGCTGCTGTTCGCCGGGCGCCACGCCGAGTGCGTGTTCATCAGCGGCCAGAACAAGCCGGCGACCAGGGCCCAGGTGGACAAGGTCCGCGCCAGCGCCGTCGCGGCCGGGCGCGATGCCGAGGATATCAAGGTGTTCATGGGCCTGAACGTGATTGTCGGCGAGACCGAAGCAGCGGCCTGGGCCAAGCATGCCGAGTACCTGGGGTATGCCAGCGCCGAGGCCGGCGTGGCGCATTTCTCCGCGTCGACGGGCATCGATTTTTCCGAGTACGAACTGGACGAACCGATCCAGTACGTGAAGAGCAACGCCATCCAGTCCGCGACCAAGACCTTGCAGAACAACGACTGGACCCGACGCAAGCTTCTGGAGCAACACGCCTTGGGCGGTCGCTACATCACCGTTGTCGGCTCGCCCGAACAGGTTGCCGACGAGCTGGAATCGTGGATCGCCGAGACCGGCCTCGACGGCTTCAACCTGACCCGCATCGTCACGCCACAAAGCTACGTGGATTTCATCGACCTGGTGATTCCCGAGCTGCAGCGCCGCGGGTCGTACAAGACCGAATACGACGACGGCACGTTGCGGGCAAAGCTGTTTCATGCAGAAGCGCGACTACCCGGCCAACACACTGGCTCGAACTACCGACGATGACCCCCGTGGCGAGGCGCTTGCTCCCGCTGGTGGGCGAAGCCCGGCCAAAAAAGCTCTGGGCTATTTCGTAGCCCAGCGGGAGCAAGCTCCCTCGCCACAAAAGCACATGACTCATTAATGACTGGAACAACCAACATGACCAAGCAACTCCTGACCCTGCCAGTCAAAGCACTGGCCCTGGCCCTCGGCCTGTTCAGTTCAGCGCTGTTCGCCGCCGACGCGCCGTTGAAAATCGGCACCACCGCCGCCTTCGCCATTCCTTTGGAGGCCGCTGTCGAAGAGGCCGGCAAACAAGGCCTGAAGGTCGAACTGGTGGAATTCAGCGACTGGATCGCGCCTAACGTCAGCCTCGCTTCGGGTGACATTGACGTGAATTATTTCCAGCACATTCCCTTCCTGGAAAACGCCAAGGCGGCCGCTGGGTTCGACCTGGTGCCGTTCGCGCCGGGAATCATCAACAACGTCGGCCTCTACTCGAAAAAATATAAAAGCTTCGACGAGCTGCCCGAAGGCGCGAGCGTCGCCATTGCCAACGACCCGATCAACAGCGGTCGCGGCTTGCAACTGCTGGCCAAGGCCGGGCTGATCCAGCTCAAGTCGGGCGTCGGCTACAAAGCCACCGAAGACGACGTCGTCGCCAACCCGAAGAAGATCAAGATCCTGCAGGTCGAAGCCGTACAACTGGTGCGCGCCTATGAAGACGCCGATCTGGTGCAGGGTTATCCGGCCTATATCCGCCTGGCAAATACCTTCGACGCGACGTCCGCGCTGCTCTTCGACGGCCTCGATCATAAGGAATACGTTATCCAGTTCGTGATCCAGCCCAAAAGCAAAAGCGACCCGCGGCTGATCAAGTTCGTTGATATCTATCAGCACTCCCCGGCCGTGCGCGCAGCCTTGGACAAGGCCCATGGCAAGCTTTATCAAGCCGGCTGGGAAAGCTGATATGAATGCCGTCAACGCTTTGCTTGAACAGCAAACGCCTACGCGCCGAAGCGCCGAAAGCACCGAGCTGCATCCACAGCTCAACCGGGCCCACGTGCGTTTTGTCAGCCTGGGCAAAACCTACCTGGGCGCCCAGGGACCGGTGAATGCGCTGCACGGCATCGACCTGGCGATCCAGCGCGGCGAGGTGTTCGGCATCATCGGCCGCAGCGGCGCCGGCAAGTCATCGCTGATCCGCACCATCAACCGCCTCGAGCAACCCACCAGCGGACGGGTGCTCATCGATCAGGTGGACATCGGCGAATTCGATGAAGATCGCCTGGTCGAGCTGCGCCGACGCATCGGCATGATCTTCCAGCATTTCAACCTGATGTCGGCCAAGACCGTCTGGCAGAACGTCGAGCTGCCGCTGAAAGTCGCCGGGGTGCCCAAGGAGCAACGCCAGCGCAAGGTCCGCGAGCTGCTCGAACTGGTGGGTCTGGATGGCAAGCACAAGGCCTATCCGGCACAACTCTCAGGCGGGCAGAAGCAGCGGGTCGGCATCGCCCGGGCGCTGGTCCACGATCCGCAGATCCTGCTGTGTGACGAGGCCACTTCGGCGCTGGATCCGGAGACCACCCAGTCGATCCTCGGCCTGCTACGCGAGATCAACCAGCGGCTGGGCCTGACGATCGTGCTGATTACCCATGAGATGGCGGTGATCCGCGAAGTCTGCGACCGGGTGGTGGTGCTGGAGCAGGGGCGGATCGTTGAGCAGGGGCCGGTCTGGGAAGTCTTCGGCAACCCGCAACATGAGGTCAGCCGGACGCTGCTGGCGCCGTTGCAGCACGCGCTGCCTGAAGAACTGCAGAACCGTTTGCAGCCGCACCCGGCATCGGCGGACGCCGCCACGGTGCTGCGCCTGCAATTCACCGGTGCCGCCCGCGATGAACCGGACCTCGCGGCCCTGTTCGGCGCCCTCGGTGGCCGGGTGCGACTGCTGCACGGCGGCATCGAACGGATCCAGGGGCATGGGCTGGGACAATTACTGCTCGCCGTGAGCGGCTCCTCACTGGGCGCCGAGGAGCTGCGTCAGCGGGCAGGTGCATGGGCACAACGGGTGGAGGTGCTGGGTTATGTGGTTTGATCGGTTATTGCAGGGCTTCATCGACACGTTCCTGATGGTTGGCGTGTCGTCATTGATCGCGTTGCTGGCGGGCATTCCGCTGGCGGTTATCCTGGTCACCAGCGGCAAGGGCGGCATTTACCAGGCACCGGCGCTGAACCGTGCCTTGGGCGCGTTCGTGAACCTGTTTCGCTCGATTCCGTTCCTGATCCTGATGGTGGCGCTGATTCCGTTCACCCGGCTGATCGTCGGAACGACCTATGGGGTGTGGGCTGCGGTGGTGCCGCTGACCATCGCCGCGACGCCGTTTTTTGCCCGCATCGCCGAAGTCAGCCTGCGGGAAGTCGACCACGGCCTGATCGAAGCGGCCCAGGCCATGGGTTGCCGGCGCTGGCATATCGTCTGGCACGTATTGCTGCCCGAGGCGCTGCCAGGCATCGTCGGCGGTTTTACCATCACGTTGGTGACCATGATCAATTCCTCGGCCATGGCCGGGGCGATCGGCGCCGGTGGCCTGGGTGACATCGCCTACCGTTACGGCTACCAGCGTTTCGACAGCCAGATCATGCTCACCGTGATCGTGCTGCTGGTGGCACTGGTCGCGGTGATCCAGTTGGGGGGCGATCGTCTTGCGCGTGGTTTGAACAAACGCTGAAGCGCAGCTCATCGGGGGAGCAAGCCTGCTCGCGATTGGCGGCCGGCGGGCTTGCGGTATAGTCGTCAAACACTTCCCAGCAAAGCCCGCGATCATGAAACACACTGCCGAAGACCTGCAAGTCATCACCGCCACGACCCTGGGTCATTACAACGCCGTGGCCGAGAATTTTCGCGAAGGCACCCGCGATCATGATGTCAGCCAGAACATCGACGCGTTGCTGCGCCACATCCAGGGCCAGGCACCGTTTCATATTCTCGACTTCGGCTGCGGTCCGGGGCGGGATTTGCGCACGTTCACTGGCATGGGCCATATCGCCGTGGGCCTGGACGGCTCGCAAGAATTCGCCCGGATGGCCCGCCAGGACAGCGGGTGCGAGGTGTGGCAACAGGATTTCCTGAAACTCGACCTGCCGGATGGACGCTTTGATGGGATTTTCGCCAACGCGGTGCTGTTCCACATCCCGGTCCAGGAGCTGCCCCGCGTGCTCAGGCAACTGCACGCCACGCTAAAGCCTGGAGGCGTTCTGTTCAGTTCCAACCCACGAGGCGAAAACCAGGAAGGCTGGAACGGCCAGCGCTTCGGCGCCTACCACGACCTCGACGCCTGGCGCATGTTGCTGGGCGCGGCAGGTTTTGTGGAGCTGGAGCATTATTACCGGCCAGCGGGGCTGCCACGGGAGCAACAGCCCTGGTTGGCGAGTGTGTGGCGTAAAGCTTGAAGGCAGATCAATCGAGCGGATGGATGCTACCCCCCGTGGCGAGGGAGCTTGCTCCCGCTCGACGGCGCAGCCGTCGTAAGGCGGCTGATGCGGTCTGCCTGGGAAATCACCTGATCCGGATTAGGGCTGCTTCGCAGCCCAGCGGGAGCAAGCTCCCTCGCCACGGATGATTCATCTGTTGTCACTCCGGCTGTTTCAACCACTTCTGCGACAGCTGCTCCAGCCGCCCATCCTCCTTGATCCGCGCCAGGGCATTGTCCAGGCTGGCCTTGAACGCCGGATTGTCCTTCTGGAATGGAATCACCAGGCTCGGCGGTGGGCCTTTCTTATCCTGCGCCTGGAACGACTGCGCCATCACCAGCGGACGTTGCGACTCGTCCTTGCTCGCCAGCAACTGCGCATCCGGTTGGCTGTAGGGGGTACTGGTATCGAAACGATCCGCCAGTTCCGGGGTCAGTGCTATGTGATTGATGGCGACGTCGTATTTGCCGGTTTCCACACCGGCCAACAAATCCTCGGCATCGGTGACAACGAAATCGGCCCGTACATCGAGCTCGCTCGCGAGCATTTCGCCCAGCTCCACTTCGAAGCCGGTGAGTTTGCCGTCTTCCTTGAAGTTGAAGGGCGCCGTGTTGGCCTCAAGAGCGATGCGCAACTCGCCCCGGTCGTTGATATCGTCGATCAATTCGGCATTGGCCAAAGGGCTCAAAAGCGGTAGCAGGCAGATCAGGCCAGGCAGGAAACGCATGGTCACTCCTAGAATTTATACAAGCGACGCTCGTCTCAGGCTCGCTTTGCTATGGTTGTTGCAGGCTTCGACAACGATTGTTCATGAAGTTGTCATGACTCAGCGGATTTCATCGAAAAACTGGAGAAAAAAATGAAAAGCTTTATGTCTCGTGCCGCGTTGGCTGGCCTGTTGTTGGGCACCTCGATGCTGGCAACAGCGGCGACCCCGGCCCCCAAGGGCGCAGAAGTGTTCATCGTTTCCCCGGAAGATGGCGCCACCGTCAGCCAGGAGTTCAAGGTCAAGTTCGGCGTCAAGAATATTGCCCTGGCCCCGGCGGGCGATGTGACCAAGAACACTGGCCATCACCATTTGCTGATCGATGTCGACGACGTGCCCGCCGCAGGCGCGCCGATTCCGACCGACGCCCACCACATGCACTTCGGCAAGGCACAAACCGAGGCCACCATCAAACTGGCCCCGGGCAAGCACACCTTGCAGTTGATCCTGGGCGACAGCGGCCATATGCCGTTCGACCCGTCGATCGTGTCCGAGAAAATCACGGTGAATGTGAAATAACGCCGGCTTGAAAACGCAGCATCTCTTGTGGGAGCGAGCCTGCTCGCGAAAGCGCTCTGTCAGACATATTTGTATTGGCTGATATTGGGCCTTCGCGAGCAGGCTCGCTCCCACAGGTGTGTGTGTTGTATCAGATAAAAAAACGGGAGCCCCCTGCGGGGCTCCCGTTTTTTCATTGCAAGCCAGGCTAGCTTAGAACAACACGCGGCAACGAATGGTGCCGTTGATGTGCTGCAGCTTCTCCTGCGCCAGGTCCGAGTATTCGGCATCGACGTCGATCACGACGTAGCCGACCTTCTCGTTGGTCTGCAGGAACTGGCCGGAAATGTTGATGCCGTTTTCCGCGAACACCTTGTTGATCTCGCTCATCACACCCGGAATGTTTTCGTGGATGTGCAGCAGGCGGTGCTTGCCAGGGTGAGCAGGCAGGGCGACTTCCGGGAAGTTCACCGACGACACCGAGGTACCGTTGTCGCTGTACTTGACCAGTTTTTCCGCCACTTCCAAGCCAATGTTGGCCTGGGCTTCAGCGGTAGACCCGCCGATGTGCGGGGTCAGGATCACGTTGTCCAGGCCACGCAGCGGGCTTTCGAAGATGTCGTCGTTGGAGCGCGGCTCCACCGGGAACACGTCGATGGCAGCGCCGATCAGGTGCTTGTCCTTGATCGCTTCGGCCAGGGCGTCGAGCTTGACCACGGTGCCACGCGCGGCGTTGATCAGGATCCCGCCCTTCTTGATGGCACGGATTTCCTTCTCGCCGATCATCCACTGAGTGGCCGGGGTTTCCGGTACGTGCAGGGTGACGATGTCGGACATGCCCAACAATTCGTGCAGGTCATTGACCTGGGTGGCGTTGCCCAGCGGCAGCTTGGTCACGGTGTCATAGAAGAACACCTGCATGCCAAGGCCTTCGGCGAGTACCGACAACTGGGTGCCGATCGAGCCGTAGCCGACGATACCCAGCTTCTTGCCGCGGATTTCGAAGGAGTTGGCCGCGCTCTTGATCCAGCCGCCACGGTGGCAGGAAGCGTTTTTCTCGGGGATGCCGCGCAACAGCAGGATCGCTTCGGCCAGCACCAGTTCGGCAACGGAACGGGTGTTGGAGTACGGCGCGTTGAACACCGCGATACCGCGCTCACGGGCCGCGTTGAGGTCAACCTGGTTGGTGCCGATGCAGAAGCAGCCGACCGCAACCAGTTTCTTGGCGTGGTCGAAGATCTCTTCGGTCAGTTGAGTACGGGAGCGAATACCGATGAAGTGAGCATCGGCGATCTTTTCCTTGAGCTGGGCTTCCGGCAGAGAACTGGTGATGTACTCGATGCTGGTGTAGCCCGCCGACTTGAGGACGTCGACAGCCGATTGGTGGACGCCTTCGAGAAGAAGGAACTTGATCTTGCTCTTATCGAGAGAAGTCTTGCTCATCTGCGTAAACCTGTGTCCCGGAGAAAAATGGCAGGGAATCGGGCAGCCTGGGCCGGCCCGACCGGCGTGACAGCCGTCGCCGCAGAACAGCCTTTGGGCACTACGCTGCGGGGTCGGTATGCTAGCATACGCCCCCCGCAAACACCCATTCCTGCGACGTGAAGCGTTCTCAGGATGACCATGAATTGTTCGAGAGTTCTGTCGATGACCAATCCTGCCGTGATAGATGAGCTGAAGACCCTGGTTGAGCCTGGCAAGGTCTTGACCGATGCCGACTCCCTGAATGCTTACGGCAAGGATTGGACCAAGCATTTCGCTCCGGCGCCGGTGGCCATCGTCTTTCCCAAGACCATCGAACAGGTCCAGGCCATCGTGCGCTGGGCCAATGCGCGCAAGGTCGCGCTGGTCCCCTCGGGCGGGCGTACCGGGCTGTCCGCAGCGGCCGTGGCGGCCAACGGCGAAGTCGTGGTGTCCTTCGACTACATGAACCGGATTCTCGACGTGAACCTGACCGATCGCACCGCCGTGTGCCAGCCGGGTGTGGTCACCGAACAACTGCAGAACAAGGCCGAGGAACATGGCCTGTACTACCCGGTGGATTTTGCTTCGGCCGGTTCCAGCCAGATAGGCGGCAATATCGGCACCAATGCCGGCGGGATCAAAGTCATTCGCTACGGCATGACACGTAATTGGGTGGCGGGCATGAAAGTCGTTACCGGCAAGGGCGACGTGCTGGAGCTGAACAAGGACCTGATCAAGAACGCTACCGGCTACGATTTGCGCCAGCTGTTCATCGGCGCCGAGGGCACGCTTGGCTTCGTCGTCGAAGCCACCATGCGCCTGGACCGGGCACCGAAAAACCTCACCGCGATGGTGCTCGGCACGGCGGATTTCGATTCGATCATGCCGGTGCTGCATGCCTTCCAGGGCAAGCTTGACCTGACCGCATTCGAATTTTTCTCCGACAAGGCCCTGGCCAAGGTCCTCGGTCGTGGCGACGTGCCGGCGCCGTTCGAAACCGACTGCCCGTTCTACGCCCTGCTGGAATTCGAGGCCACCACCGAAGAAGTCGCCAACCACGCGCTGGAGACCTTTGAGCATTGCGTCGAACAAGGCTGGGTGCTGGACGGCGTGATGAGCCAGAGCGAAACCCAACTGCAGAACCTGTGGAAGCTGCGTGAATACATCTCCGAGACCATCTCGCACTGGACGCCGTACAAGAACGACATCTCGGTGACCGTCTCGAAGGTACCGGCATTCTTGCGGGAAATCGATGCAATCGTCGGCGAACACTACCCAGACTTTGAAATCGTCTGGTTCGGCCACATCGGCGACGGCAACCTGCACTTGAACATCCTCAAGCCGGAAAACCTGAGCAAGGATGAATTCTTCGCCAAGTGTGCGACGGTGAACAAATGGGTATTCGAGACCGTCGAGAAGTACAACGGCTCGATTTCCGCCGAGCACGGCGTGGGCATGACCAAACGCGATTATCTGACCTACAGTCGCTCGCCGGTGGAGATCGAATACATGAAAGCCGTAAAGGCAGTCTTCGACCCCAACGGCATTATGAACCCGGGCAAGATCTTCGCGGTTTGCCCCTTATAAACACCTGATGAAAATCCAAAGGCAGGAGTCGGTTATGAGCTATCAGCACCAGTATGTCGACGGTACGCGCATTCATTTCCCGATCGGGAAAGTGGTGTGCATTGGCCGCAACTATGCCGAGCATGCAAAGGAGCTGGATAACCCGGTGCCCACCGAGCCGTTGCTGTTCATCAAGCCAGGCAGCTGCGTGGTGCCGCTGGAAGGCGGTTTCAGCATTCCCACCGACCGCGGGTCGGTGCATTACGAGGCGGAAATCGCCGTGCTGATCGGCAAACCGCTGTCCACCCGGCCCAGCGCTGAGGAAGTGCTGGACGCGATCTCCGGCTTCGCTCCGGCCCTGGACCTGACCCTGCGGGACAAGCAGGCCGAGCTCAAGGGCAAGGGGCTGCCCTGGGAAGTCGCCAAGTCTTTCGACGGCGCGGCGGTGATCG
This sequence comes from Pseudomonas sp. AGC41, assembly GCF_057334555.1. NCBI lineage: Bacteria > Pseudomonadati > Pseudomonadota > Gammaproteobacteria > Pseudomonadales > Pseudomonadaceae > Pseudomonas > Pseudomonas sp. AGC41. The sequence continues at coordinate 41,248 of NZ_JBHFJB010000045.1, read as the reverse complement.
CCCCGTTCGTCTCGAAGGACACCTTCGCCGACCTGACCGACATCCCCGTTCGCCTGGTCATCAATGGCGAAGTGCGCCAGGACGGCAACAGCAGCCTGATGCTCAACCCCATCGTGCCGATGATCCAGTACATGGCCGGCTGTTTCTCGCTGCAGGCCGGCGACGTGATCCTGACCGGCACGCCGGCCGGCGTCGGGCCGTTGAACGTCGGTGACGCGCTGGTGCTGGAACTGCCGGGCGCGAGCCGCTTCGAGAGCAGTGTTCGTTAAACACGACACCTTACCTCACTGTGGGAGGGGG
>NZ_JBHFJB010000045.1:38762-40892 GCF_057334555.1 Pseudomonas sp. AGC41 | reverse complement strand
CCCCCTCCCACTGGCTATGAAAAGCAACTGCGCATTTACCGTTTTTTTCACATGCTATCCGGATAATTCCGGGCAATGCGGCATCTGAGCCAGCCCGCCCCTAGCCGAATTTCCTGGAACGTGTCCCCTGATGGCCAAGACCCACGCACTGCCCACCCCCAAAGCATTCCGTCACTCTCACTTCGCCCTGCCCTGGTATGTCTGGTTGCTGATCGCGGGCGCCAGCGCTTACGGCCTGGCATTCGCCATGCATTGGGATGACCGGGGCCGGCTTTGGGTGTCGGAGCGCTTCCAGAGCCAGGCCGAGCGCCGGGAAAGCGTCTGGCTACCTGATTACCACGCCGTCATTGACGCCAAGGCGCTCCCGGGAATGGAAGACGACGAAGCGTCCGACCTGACCTATAGCCCACAGACCAAGACCCTGTTCGCGGTGATGGGCAGGAATCCGTTCCTGGTGGAGCTGAACCTGCAGGGTGACGTATTGCGCAAGATGCCGCTGGTGGGTTGGGGCAACCCTGAAGGCGTGGCTTTCATGGAAAACGGCCTGTTGGCCATCACCGATGAACGCCAGCACACGCTGTCGATCATCCAGGTCGACGCCAATACCCACGAGCTGAACATCAAGGATTTCCCCCAATATGACCTGGGCACGTCGAAGAACCAGAACAAGGGATTCGAAGCCATCGTCTGGGACCCCAAGAATCAGCAACTGATCCTTGGCGAAGAGCGCCCACCGGCACTGTTCACCTGGAAAAGCGACGGGAGCCAGTCGCTCAAGGGCGACAAGCAGATCCATGTCAGCAACGAACTCGACCTGCGCAACCTGTCAGCCCTGGCCGTGGACCCGCGCACCAACCACACGCTGGTGCTGTCAGCCGACTCCCATCTGCTACTGGAGCTGGACGAAGCAGGCAACCAGGTCAGCTTCATGACCTTGCTCGGCGGCTTCAATGGCCTGAAGGACACGATCCCTCGCGCCGAAGGCGTCACTGTCGATGAAGCCGGCACCCTCTACATCGTCAGTGAACCGAACCTCTTCTACCGTTTCGAAAAACGGCACTGACAGCGCGACTTCGTAAGACATTTCCCACCATCGTGTAGGATGTGGCACGCAGCCATTAAGCTTCAGTTCAGGCAGTCGTGGTATTTCCAACCACCTGTTTTTACCCGAGCCCTCCTACATGCGTCGACTTGTCCGCCCCAAGCCACTGTTTCTGCTGTTGCTGTCCATTGCGCTGATCGCGCTGATCGCGGCGGGTCAGTACCTGCGCCTGTTCGAACGCGCCTGGTTCAACATGAGCAGCCTGTGGCACCCCCTCAACGAGCAGGCAATCGCCCTGGATCAGTACCAGGTCGCGCTTGAGGCGCAGGTGATCGAAGGGTTGGACGATGACGTTTCGGCGCTGACCTTCGATCCGATCCGCAAGACCCTGTTCACCGTGACCAACAAGAATCCCGAGCTGATCGAGCTGTCACTGGACGGCAAGATCTTGCGGCGCATAGCCCTGGTCGGGTTTGGTGATTCGGAAGCGGTGGAATTCATCAGCGAGAACATCTATGTCATCACCGACGAGCGCCAACAACGGCTGATCAAGATTCACCTGGACGACGACACCCGGTTCCTGGACGCGGCCGAAGCCGAGCAGATCTCCCTCGGGGTGCACATGAGCAGCAACAAGGGTTTCGAAGGGTTGGCCTACGACTCCCTGGGCAAGCGGCTATTCGTGGCGAAGGAGCGCGACCCAATGCTGATCTACGAGGTCCACGGGTTTCCCCACCACAACCCGGAAAAATCCTATGCGGTGCACGTCGTCAACAATCCCAAGCGTGACGCCGGGCTCTTTGTGCGCGACCTTTCAAGCCTGCAATACGATGAGCGCAGCGGTCACCTGATGGCGCTGTCCGACGAGTCGCGGTTGATCATCGAGCTGGATATCAACGGCCGTCCGTTGAGCACGCTGTCGTTGAGCAAAGGCCGCCACGGCTTGCTGAAAACCGTCCCCCAGGCTGAAGGCCTGGCCGTGGATGACGATGGCAACCTGTATGTGGTGAGTGAGCCGAATCTGTTTTATGTGTTCAAGAAGCAGCAGCCTTGAAGCTTTCACCCTGACTACAAAACCACTGTGGGAG
>NZ_JBHFJB010000045.1:37173-38706 GCF_057334555.1 Pseudomonas sp. AGC41 | reverse complement strand
ATGCCAGACAACACATAATGTGTCGGACAGACCGCTTCGCGAGCAGGCTCGCTCCCACCGGGACTGATACCGCTCAAAGAATCGGTTATTCAGCCCGCAGGGTCTTCACCCCGTCAGCAGTCCCCAGCAGCAGCACATCCGCCGGACGTGCGGCGAACAGGCCGTTGGTGACCACGCCGACAATGGCGTTGATCTGGCTTTCCAGCTCGACCGGGTTGCTGATCTGCAGGTTGTGGACGTCCAGGATAATGTTGCCGTTGTCGGTCAGCACACCTTCGCGATACACCGGGTCACCGCCCAGTTTCACCAGCTGGCGGGCAACGTGGCTGCGGGCCATGGGGATAACTTCCACCGGCAGCGGGAACGCGCCGAGCACCGGCACCAGCTTGCTGGCGTCGGCGATGCAGATAAAAGTCTTGGCGACTGCCGCGACAATCTTCTCGCGGGTCAGTGCAGCGCCACCGCCCTTGATCAGGTTCAGGTGCGCATCGCTTTCATCGGCGCCGTCGATGTAGAACTCCAGGTCGCTCACGGTGTTGAGCTCGTACACCGGGATCCCGTGGCCCTTGAGGCGCGCGGCGGTGGCTTCGGAGCTGGCGACCGCGCCATCGAACGCACCCTTGTGTTGCGCCAGCGCGTCGATGAAGCAATTGGCAGTAGAGCCGGTGCCGACCCCGACGATGCTCTTGTCATCCAGCTTCGGGAGGATGAGGTCGACGGCGGCCTGGGCCACGGCCTGTTTGAGTTGATCCTGGGTCATGCGGGCTCCGAAGGTGCCGAGAGGGAACGAAAGGCCGGCATTATAGGCGTCGGAGCAGCCTTGGTCATTGCCTGTTTGGCACAGATCCAGTGTGGCAAGTGCCTTAATTCGTGTGGTCGCCCGGCCAAAAGCCGGGTTAGACTCCCTGGCCCTGCCCAACCCGCTCAGTGATGCTTTCCGATGCTCGAACAGTACGTCAAGAAGATCCTCACCTCGCGCGTTTATGACGTTGCCGTTGAAACCCCGTTGCAGACCGCTCGCCAGCTCTCCGAGCGGCTGGGCAACGACGTCTGGCTCAAGCGTGAAGACCTGCAGCCGGTGTTCTCGTTCAAGATTCGCGGGGCCTACAACAAGCTGACCCAGCTCAGCGACGAAGAGCGCGCCCGCGGCGTGGTCACGGCCTCGGCCGGCAACCACGCCCAGGGCCTGGCGCTGGCGGCCAAGGTGCTGGGCGTCAAAGCCACCATCGTCATGCCCAAGACCACCCCAGAGATCAAGGTCGAAGGCGTACGCTCCCGTGGCGGCAAAGTGGTGTTGCATGGCGACTCGTTCCCCGAGGCTCTGGCCTATTCGCTGAAGCTGGTCGACGAAAAGGGCTACGTCTACATCCATCCCTACGACGATCCCCATACCATCGCCGGGCAGGGCACCGTGGCGATGGAAATTCTCCGTCAGCATCCCGGGCGCCTCGATGCGATATTCGTCCCGGTGGGCGGGGGCGGGCTGATTGCCGGGATCGCGGCCTATGTGAAATACCTGCGCCCCGAGATCAG
>NZ_JBHFJB010000045.1:30418-37153 GCF_057334555.1 Pseudomonas sp. AGC41 | reverse complement strand
GATCAGGATCATCGGCGTCGAGCCCGACGACTCCAACTGCCTGCAAGCAGCCATGGCTGCCGGCGAGCGCGTGGTGCTGCCAACCGTGGGCCTGTTTGCCGATGGCGTGGCCGTGGCACAGATCGGCCAGCACACCTTTGATATCTGCAAGCACTACGTGGACGAAGTGATCACCGTCAGCACCGACGAGATCTGCGCAGCTATAAAGGATATCTACGACGATACCCGCTCGATCACCGAGCCGGCCGGCGCCTTGGGTGTGGCCGGGATCAAGAAGTACGTCGAATCGCGGGGCATCAGCGGTCAGACCCTGGTGGCCATCGATTCCGGCGCCAACGTCAACTTTGATCGCTTGCGTCATGTGGCCGAGCGCGCCGAGCTGGGCGAAGGGCGCGAGGCGATCATCGCCGTGACCATCCCCGAGCAGCCGGGCAGCTTCAAGGCCTTCTGCGAAGCCATCGGCAAACGCCAGATCACCGAATTCAACTACCGTTACAACACCGGCAGCGAAGCGCACATTTTCGTCGGCGTGCAGACGCATCCGGAAAATGATCCGCGCAGCAAGCTGATCGCCAGCCTGACCGAGCAAGGCTTCCCGGTGCTGGACCTGACCGACAACGAACTGGCCAAGCTGCACATCCGCCACATGGTCGGTGGTCACGCCGCTCACGTTGTCGACGAAGTGGTGCTGCGCTTCGAGTTCCCCGAGCGTCCGGGCGCGCTCTTCAACTTCCTCAACAAGCTGGGCGGGCGCTGGAATATCTCGATGTTCCACTACCGCAACCATGGCGCGGCGGATGGTCGCGTGGTGGCCGGGCTGCAAGTACCACACGATGAACGCCACCTGGTACCGGCCGCCCTGGAAGAAATCGGCTATCCGTATTGGGATGAAAGCGACAACCCAGCCTATCAATTGTTTCTTGGTTGAACGGCTACGCTGAAGGACATCGGCCTTAAGGACATTCCATGGAAACTCTGCTGACCTTGAAAATCCTCCACGTCGCCGCCACGGTCCTGCTCCTGGCTTGCGGTGTAGTCCTTGCCGTCCTGGCCTGGCGTAAACGCAGCGAGGGACCGGCCAGCACGCTGCGGCGTCCCTGGCTGTTGGCCTGGTGCGTGATGCTGGTCTGCATGCTGAGCATGCCGTTCACCGGCTGGTGGCTGGTGCATCTGGTGGGCTGGCCGCTGGGGCAAAGCTGGCTGTTGGGTTCCAGCGTGATCTACACGGTGGCGACGCTCTGCGTTTTCTGGCTGCTGGCAAGGCTCAATCGTCTGCGCTTGGGCAGCGGTGGCAGCAGCAGGTTTACCCTGGCATTGGCGATCATCGGTGGCGTCGGCTTCCTGTCCATCGCCGCACTGATGGGTGCCAAGCCGATTTAAGCGACAAGGACAGTCATGAAGATCCTACTGGTGGGAGGCGGCGGTTTTATCGGGCGCCATCTGCTGCGAGCGTTGCACAGCGCTGGTCACTCGATTATCGCAACCAGTCGTGAACCCCAGGCGCCAGGTTGGCCCGGGGTTGAATGGCGGCAGCTGGATCTCGGCGCACTGGCGGGCAACCCTGAACACTTTGCCCTGCCTCTGGACGTCGACTTGCTGATCAACGCGGCCGGCCTGCTCAGCGTCGACACCCAGGCCCTGAGCCTGGTCCAGGATCGGGGCGCGCGAGCGCTGTTCGACCAGGCCGCGCGCCGCGGCGTGCGGATCCTGCAGATTTCCGCGCTGGGCGCGAGTGCTCAATCGGACGTGCCGTTCCTGGCGAGCAAAGGCTTGGCCGACGAATATCTTTGCACGCTGGACAGCGTATCGGTGGTGCTGCGGCCCTCGTTGGTGGTGGGACCAGGCGGCGCGAGCAGCGGCTGGATGGAAGGCCTTTCGCCGTGGCCGTTGATTCCCTTGCTGAATCTTCAAGCGCGCATCCAGCCCGTCCATGTCGATGACCTGGTGGGCGCGGTGCTCGCCCTGCTGCGGCAATGGCCGACCGAGTCAGTGGTGCTACCGCTGGTAGGACCGGAGCCGATGACACTGGCCCGACTCATCGATCATCTGCGCGCCGCCCAAGGTTGGGCGCCGGCCCGCTACATCAAGGCCCCTGCGCTGTTGACTGAACTGGGTAGCCGGCTGGGGGATCGGTTCGGCTGGCGGGCGTTGAACAGGCAAAGCCTGGCCTTGGCACAACGGGACAATCTGGCCGACCCCGCGGCACTCGCGTCAATCTGCGGGTATAACGCCGTCCCTGTACAGACCCGCTTGCAGAATTGGCCGAGCGCAGCCCAGAGCAGCCTCAGAGCGATCCGCCCGCTGATGCTCGCGGTACTGGCGATCATCTGGCTGGGTACCGCCATCGTCTGCCTCGGCCCCGGCTACGATTGGGGCTTGCGCATCATGGCCGAGGCCGGTGTCCACGGCACCTGGGCGAAGCTTGCGGTAATCGCCGGCGCGCTGTGTGACGGCGCGCTGGGCCTGGGCATGCTATTGAAGCGCTGGCGCCGCCAGGCATTGCGGTTGCAGTTGGGATTGATGCTCGGCTACACGCTGTGCATCAGCTTTATCCTGCCGCACTATTGGTTTGACCCTTATGCGGCTGTCGCCAAGAACCTGGTGCTGATAGTCGCCACTTTATGGCTGCTTTGGACTGAACCGCGCCGATGAACATTTATCTGCTGCTGAAAACCCTGCACATCCTGTCTTCGACCATCCTCTTCGGCCTGGGCGCCGGGTCCGCCTACTATGCGCTGCGGGCCTGGCGCAGCGGCAAGCTTGAAGTCATTGCCGTCACCTTCAAGCATCTGGTCTTCGCCGATTGGGCGTTCACGGCCACCACGGCCGTGTTCCAGCCGCTGAGCGGCCTGGCCCTGATGCATGTGGCCGGCTGGCCACTGCAACAGAGTTGGTTGATGTGGAGCATCGGCCTTTATTGCCTGGCGGGCGCCTGCTGGCTGCCGGTGGTCTGGTTGCAGATCCGCGTGCACAAAATGGCCGAGCAAGCCTTGCAGGACGGCACGCCCATGCCGCTCAAGGCCAGCACCTACATGCGCTGGTGGTTTGCGCTGGGCTGGCCGGCGTTCCTTGCGTTCATGGTGATCTTCTACCTGATGGTGGCCAAGCCTGCGTGACAGGTCAGTCGCGCAGGCTGATCACCGGCCAACCGCGTTTCTCGGCCTCGGCCCGCAGGTTCGGATCCGGATCGACCGCCACCGGGTGCGTCACCGCCTCCAACAGCGGCAAGTCGTTCATCGAGTCGCTATAGAAGTAGCTGTCATCCAGCGAATACCCGGTCTCTTCCAGCCAGCGGTTCAGCCGGGTCACCTTGCCTTCGCGAAAGCAGGGGATGTCGGTGCTGCGCCCGCTGTAGCGACCGTCGATCATTTCGCACTCGGTGGCGATCAGGGTTTCGACGCCCAGACGCTCGGCAATCGGCGCGGTGACGAAGCGGTTGGTGGCGGTGATGATCACCAGCTTGTCGCCGGCATCACGGTGTTTCTTCAGCAGCTCGATGGCTTGGGGCAGCACGATCGGCTCGATGCAGTCGCGCATGTACTCGAGATGCCACTGCGCCAGCACCTCCATCTCGGTACGGCCAAGGATTTCCAGACAGAAATTCAGGTACGCGGCGTTGTCCAGCTTGCCGGCCAGGTAGTCCTGGTAAAACTCATCGTTGCGCGCCTTGTAGGTGACCGCATCCAGAAACCCGCGCTCGCACAGGTAATCGCCCCAGGCGTGATCGCTGTCGCCGCCCAGCAGCGTGTTGTCCAAGTCGAATAAAGCCAGCCGCATTGCAGTTACTCGCTGAAATTTCTTGAGAAAGGCGCCCAGAATACGGACTTTTCACAAGAGTGCACATAAGGTGGGCAGCCTCGTTGCTGCTTTCACAACCTTTGTGGAACAATGCGGCGACATGCGTTTGCGAGGTTGTTGCCGTGATCGATCCCGATGGTTTCCGTCCCAATGTGGGGATCATTCTTACGAATGATGCCGGACAGGTGCTATGGGCTCGCCGTATCAATCAAGACGCCTGGCAGTTTCCACAGGGCGGGATCAACCCCCAGGAGACGCCGGAAGAGGCTTTGTACCGCGAGTTGAACGAAGAAGTGGGGCTGGAGCGAGAGGATGTCGAAATACTCGCCTGCACCCGAGGCTGGTTGCGCTATCGTTTGCCGCAACGCCTGGTCCGCACGCACAGCCAACCGCTGTGTATCGGCCAGAAGCAAAAATGGTTTCTCCTGCGCCTGATCTCCAACGAGCAGCGGGTGCGGATGGATTTGACCGGTAAACCGGAATTCGATGGCTGGCGCTGGGTCAGTTATTGGTATCCGTTGGGCCAGGTGGTGACATTCAAGCGCGAGGTGTATCGACGCGCTCTCAAAGAGCTTGCCCCGCGCCTGCTGACGCGCGACTGACGACGGAGTTCGACCCCGAGCCATGCTCAATACGCTGCGCAAGATCGTCCAGGAAGTTAACTCCGCCAAGGATCTCAAGGCGGCGTTGGGGATTATTGTATTGCGCGTCAAAGAGGCCATGGGCAGCCAGGTCTGCTCGGTCTACCTGCTGGATCCCGAGACCAACCGTTTTGTGCTGATGGCGACCGAGGGCCTGAACAAGCGCTCCATCGGCAAGGTCAGCATGGCGCCCAACGAAGGCCTGGTCGGCCTGGTCGGTACCCGCGAAGAACCGCTGAACCTGGAAAACGCCGCCGATCACCCGCGTTATCGCTACTTTGCCGAGACCGGCGAAGAGCGCTACGCATCGTTCCTCGGCGCGCCGATCATTCACCACCGCCGTGTCGTCGGCGTGTTGGTCATCCAGCAAAAAGAGCGCCGCCAGTTCGACGAGGGCGAAGAAGCCTTCCTCGTGACCATGAGCGCGCAACTGGCCGGGGTTATCGCCCACGCCGAGGCCACCGGTTCGATCAGCGGCCTGGGCCGCCAGGGCAAGGGCATCCAGGAAGCCAAGTTCGTCGGCGTGCCGGGTTCACCGGGCGCGGCGGTGGGCACTGCGGTGGTCATGCTGCCACCCGCCGACCTCGACGTGGTGCCAGACAAGACCATCGCCGACATCAATGCCGAACTGGGCTTGTTCAAGACTGCCATCGAAGGCGTGCGCGCCGACATGCGCGCCCTGTCCGCCAAACTGGCGACGCAGCTGCGGCCTGAAGAGCGCGCGCTGTTCGATGTCTACCTGATGATGCTTGACGATGCCTCCCTGGGCAGCGAAGTGACCACGGTCATCAAGACCGGCCAATGGGCCCAGGGCGCGCTGCGCCAGGTGGTGACCGACCACGTCAACCGTTTCGAACTGATGGACGACGCCTACCTGCGCGAGCGCGCCTCCGACGTCAAGGACCTCGGTCGCCGCCTGCTCGCCTACCTGCAGCAAGAGCGTCAGCAGACCCTGGTCTACCCCGACAACACCATCCTGGTGAGCGAAGAGCTGACCCCGGCGATGCTCGGCGAAGTGCCGGAAGGCAAGCTGGCGGGCCTGGTCTCGGTACTGGGTTCGGGCAACTCCCACGTGGCGATCCTGGCCCGGGCCATGGGCATTCCCACCGTGATGGGCCTGGTGGACCTGCCGTATTCCAAGGTCGACGGCATCCAGATGATCGTCGACGGTTACCACGGCGAGGTCTACACCAACCCCAGCGACGTGTTGCGCAAGCAATTCGCCGATGTGGTGGAGGAAGAAAAGCAACTCTCCCTGGGCCTGGATGCCCTGCGCGACCTGCCGTGCATAACCCTCGATGGCCATCGCATGCCCCTGTGGGTCAACACCGGCCTGCTGGCCGATGTGGCCCGGGCGCAAAAGCGTGGCGCCGAGGGCGTGGGCCTGTACCGCACCGAAGTGCCGTTCATGATCAACCAGCGCTTCCCCAGCGAAAAGGAACAGCTGGCGATCTACCGCGAGCAATTGTCCGCGTTTCATCCGCAACCGGTGACCATGCGTAGCCTGGACATCGGCGGCGACAAGTCGCTGTCCTACTTCCCGATCAAGGAAGACAACCCGTTCCTCGGCTGGCGAGGGATCCGCGTGACGCTCGACCACCCGGAAATCTTCCTGGTCCAGGCCCGCGCCATGCTCAAGGCCAGCGAAGGCCTGAACAACCTGCGCATCCTGTTGCCGATGATCTCCGGTACCCACGAGTTGGAAGAAGCGCTGCACCTGATCCACCGGGCCTGGGGCGAAGTGCGCGACGAAGGTACCGACGTACCGATGCCGCCGGTGGGCGTGATGATCGAGATTCCGGCAGCGGTCTACCAGACCAAGGAACTGGCGCGGCAGGTGGACTTCCTGTCGGTAGGCTCCAACGACCTGACCCAGTACCTGCTGGCCGTGGATCGCAACAACCCACGGGTGGCCGACCTCTACGACTACCTGCACCCGGCCGTGCTGCAAGCCTTGCAGAACGTCGTGCGCGACGCCCATGCCGAGGGCAAGCCGGTGAGCATCTGCGGCGAAATGGCTGGCGACCCGGCGGCGGCGGTGCTGCTGATGGCGATGGGCTTCGACAGCCTGTCGATGAACGCCACCAACCTGCCGAAAGTGAAATGGATGCTGCGCCAGATCAACCTCAGCAAGGCCCAGGAGCTGCTGGCGGAGCTGATGACCATCGACAATCCGCAGGTGATCCATAGCTCCTTGCAGTTGGCGCTGAAAAACCTGGGGCTGGCGCGGATGATCAATCCGGCTTCGAACAAGACCCTCTGAATCCTGAGGCGAGCATTTGTGGGGGGGGGGGGG
>NZ_JBHFJB010000045.1:26657-30331 GCF_057334555.1 Pseudomonas sp. AGC41 | reverse complement strand
GGGCTACTTCGTAGCCCAGCCCCCCCCCCCCCCCCCCCCCACGGGGTTTTCGTCGGCGTTAAACGAGCAACTCCACCTCCCCCAAATGCCCCCCATGCGGCCCGAAACTGCGCTCGACCATCTGCCGCGTCCCGTCAGCATGGACGATCAGCGCTGTGCTCGCCCGCGTCCCGTAGGCCGGGCTGGCAATGAACACGCTCGACAGCAGCATTTCCGTGGACAGTCCCACACCGGTGTCCGGCAGCTCGGCCACCGGGGCCGGTTGCGGATCGTTCAACAGCGCCAGCAACGCCTCGGGTTGCGGGTCATGCAGCACCTCACTCAACGCCGCCCGGGCCTTGAGCAATTTCGGCCAGGGCGTGTTCAACCCGGCATTGGACAAGCCGTAGATCCCTTCGGCCAACGACTGCGGGCGTGTATCGCGTGCGTTGTAGTGCCACAGTTCAGCACCGTCGCCCAATAACAGGTTGAAGCCACCGTACTCGCCGGCGCGCGGTACGACTTCGCTCAGATAATCGATGATCGACAGATTCCCGGTCAGGAACCGCGCCACCAGCTCGCCGCGAGACTTGAACGCCGGTAGCTGCCCCGGATCGCGGATGTTGGTCAGTGCGGCAAAGCGGCCATCGGCGCCGACCCCGAGCCAGGTGCCACCGGCTTCCAGGTCGCGGCCGGCATGCACGTGCGGCGCGTCAGGCCACTGCGCCAGTGGCAGCGTCGGGCGCGCATAGAACTCGTCGCGGTTGGCCGCCACGATCAGCGGCTGGGCGTGGCCGGGCCGCCAGGCAAATACGATCAGGCACATCAGGTTGTCCTGTTAAAAATCCGAGCTCCGCTTTCGTGGTGCCTACTTTACCCACACATCACCAACGCATCCATCGCCTTCAGTGGAGCCCAGGCCCCTCGATCCGTTACCATGCCGCTCTAGTTTGCGATGGTCGAGGCGACGCTGGTGGAATTTCTGCTCTATCTGCTGCTCGGCGCCTGTGCCGGTGTACTCGCCGGGCTGTTCGGCGTCGGCGGCGGGATGATCATCGTCCCGGTGCTGGTGTTCAGTTTCACCTTGCAGGGTTTCGACCCGCAGGTGTTGACGCACCTGGCTGTCGGTACGTCCCTGGCATCGATCATCTTTACCTCGGTGAATGCCGTACGCGAGCATCACCGCAAAGGCGCGGTGCGCTGGCAGATCTTTACCTGGATGACCGTCGGGATCCTGATCGGCGCCGGTTTTGGCGCCGTTACCGCCGAAGCGATTTCCGGCCCGCACCTGCAAAAGATCATCGGCGTATTCGCCATGCTCGTTGCCCTGCAACTGGCGCTGGATTTCAAGCCGAAGGCCAGCCGTACCGTGCCGGGCAAGGTCGGATTGGGCTTGGCCGGCACGGTTGTCGGCTGGGCCTCGGCGATTTTCGGTATCGGCGGCGGTTCGCTGACCGTACCGTTCCTGACCTGGCGCAGCGTGCCGATGCAACAGGCGGTGGCGACTTCGTCGGCCTGCGGGCTGCCCATCGCCCTGGTCAGTGCGTTAAGTTTCATGATTCTGGGGTGGCAGGATCCGCTGTTGCCGCCCCATAGTCTCGGTTTTGTGTATTTGCCGGCACTGCTGGGCATCGCCCTGACGAGCATGATCTTCGCCCGTTTCGGCGCGCGACTGGCTCATCGCCTGTCGCCGCGCTTGCTCAAGCGGCTGTTCGCCGCCTTGTTGTTCAGCGTGGGCTTGAGTTTCCTGCTCTGACGCAATCCTGGCTTAATCCCGAGGTGGCAGCTTCGCCCGGGTATTTTTGACGTTCACGAGGAATATCAATGCTGCCTTACCCGCAGATCGATCCGGTTGCCCTGGCCATCGGCCCGCTGAAAATCCACTGGTACGGCCTCATGTACCTGATCGGTATCGGTGGTGCCTGGTGGCTGGCCTCGCGCCGGCTCAATCGGTTTGACCCGACCTGGAACAAAGAGAAGCTTTCGGACCTGGTGTTCTGGCTGTCCATGGGCGTGATCGTTGGCGGACGCCTGGGTTATGTACTGTTCTACGACCTGAGCGCCTACCTGGCCAACCCGACGCTGATCTTTGAAGTCTGGAAGGGCGGCATGTCGTTCCACGGGGGCTTCATCGGCGTGATGCTGGCGGCGCTGTGGTTCGGCAAGCGCAACAACAAGTCGTTTTTCGAACTGATGGACTTCGTCGCACCGATGGTGCCGATCGGCCTGGGCGCCGGGCGCATCGGCAATTTCATCAACGCCGAGTTGTGGGGCAAGCCGACGGACGTGCCGTGGGCCATGGTCTTCCCGCCGTTCAGCGACCCGGCGCAGCTGCCGCGCCACCCGTCGCAGCTCTATCAGTTCGCCCTGGAAGGCGTAGCACTGTTCCTGATCCTCTGGCTGTTCTCGCGCAAGCCGCGGCCGACCATGGCGGTGTCGGGCATGTTTGCGCTGTTCTACGGGATCTTCCGTTTCATCGTCGAGTTCGTCCGCGTGCCGGACGCCCAGCTCGGCTATCTGGCGTGGAACTGGCTGACCATGGGCCAGGTGCTATGCCTGCCGATGATTATCGGTGGCCTGGCGCTGATCTGGCTGGCCTACAACCGTGCACCGGCTGCGGCGGCCAAGGTTTAAAATTCGGACCCCGGGGCGCTGGCCCCGGGTTCAAGGACACAGGTACCTCATGAAGCAATATCTCGACCTGGTGGCGCATGTCATCAAGAACGGCACCAAGCAAGCCAACCGCACCGGCGTGAACACCATCAGTTTCCCTGGCGCGATGCTGCGCTATGACCTGAAGGAAGGCTTTCCCGCCATCACCACGCGCAAGATGGCCTTCAAATCGGCGATCGGCGAGATGTGCGGTTTCTTGCGTGGCGTGAACAATGCCGCCGAATTCCGTGCCCTGGGCTGCAAGGTCTGGGACCAGAACGCCAACGAAAATGCGCAATGGCTGGCCAACCCGTTCCGCCAGGGCGAAGACGACCTGGGCGAGATCTACGGCGTGCAGTGGCGCAAGTGGCCGGCCTACAAGCAGATCCCGCTGAGCAACCCGGCCGCCATCGAGCAGACGCTGGCCCAGGGCTACCGGCAGATCGCCGAAGGCGAAGAAAACGGTCAGGCCTACGTGGTGCTGTACAAGGCCATCGATCAGGTTCGCCAGTGCGTCGACACCATCATCCAGGACCCGGGCAGCAGGCGCATCCTGTTCCACGGCTGGAACTGCGCCCAGCTCGACGAAATGGCCCTGCCACCGTGCCACCTGCTGTACCAGTTCCACCCGAATGTCGAGACCCGGGAAATCTCTCTGACCCTCTACATCCGCTCCAACGACCTGGGCCTGGGCACGCCGTTCAACCTCACCGAAGGCGCCGCACTGCTAAGCCTGATTGGTCGTCTGACCGGTTATACGCCGCGCTGGTTCACCTATTTCATCGGCGATGCCCACGTCTACGAAAACCATTTGGACATGCTCAATGAACAGCTCACGCGCGAGCCGTTCCCGATGCCCAGACTGGTGATTTCCGAGCGCGTGCCGGAGTTCGCCAAGACCGGCGTGTACCAGCCCGAGTGGCTGGAGCAGGTCGAACCGAGCGACTTCTCCCTCGAAGGCTACCAGCACCATGCGCCAATGACCGCGCCGATGGCGGTCTAGAAAACACCACATCTCCCCTGTGGGGGGGGGGGGGGGGGGG
>NZ_JBHFJB010000045.1:24972-26618 GCF_057334555.1 Pseudomonas sp. AGC41 | reverse complement strand
TCGCTCCCACTTGGTCTCCGTTATTTCAGAATCAGGTCAATGCCCATGACTCCTGCCCACATGTGAATGCTCCACCTCCGGCGCCACCGCCCCGCTCACCTCCAACCGTTGCAAGATCCCGCATTGCTCAAGATCCGGCCCTTCGCCACAGCGATGGCGCAGGTCGATCAGTTGCGCCTGCAAGGCCTGCAGGCCATCGATGCGCGCCTTGACGTGATGGATGTGTTCGTCGATCAGTGCGTTGACGCTCTCGCATTGGTCCTGGGGGCTGTCGCGCAAGGCCAGCAGGCTGCGGATTTCCTCCAGGGTCATGTCCAGGGTCCGGCAGTTGCGGATGAACGTCAGCCGCTCGGCATGGGCCTGGGTGTAGACGCGGTAATTGCCATCACTGCGGGCCGGTTCCGGCAGCAACCCCTCTCGTTCGTAATAGCGGATGGTCTCGACCTGACAGTCGGTGATTTTCGCCAGTTCGCCAATCTTCATCGGATGAACTCCAAATAGGTGCTTGACCCTATAGTGGCTACAGGGTCTTTACTGCGCAACAGGCACTTTTCACGGACGTAACCCGATGAACGATTCCATCCATACACCCCGACCTGCCCATGGCCATGAGCACGGGCACTCCTGCTGCTCATCCAAGGCAGCGCCGTTGGTAGTCACGCTCGACAAGACGCCGACGGACGGTGCGCGGCTGAGCAGTTTCCGCATCGATGCCATGGACTGCCCCACCGAACAGACACTGATCCAGAACAAGCTCGGCAAACTTGAAGGCGTGCAGCGACTGGAATTCAACCTGATCAACCGCGTGCTGGGCGTCACCCATGACCTGCCCAGCGACACGCCGATCATCAAGGCCATCGAATCCTTGGGAATGCAGGCGGAACCGTTGACGGCCGGCCAGGACAAACCGACCCACACCCCGCCCGCCCCAGCCAAACCATGGTGGCCGCTGGCGTTGTCCGGCGTCACGGCATTGGGCGCCGAGGTGATTCACTTCACCAACGCCGCGCCGAACTGGATCGTCGCGTTGGTGGCGCTGCTGTCGATCCTCAGCGGTGGCCTCGCCACCTACAAGAAGGGCTGGATCGCCCTGAAGAACCTGAACCTGAACATCAACGCCCTGATGAGCATCGCCGTGACCGGCGCGGTGTTGATTGGCCAATGGCCGGAAGCGGCGATGGTGATGTTCCTGTTCACCGTGGCCGAACTGATCGAGGCCAAGTCCCTCGACCGCGCGCGCAACGCCATCAGCGGCCTGATGCAGATGGCGCCGGAACAGGCCACCGTGCAGCAGGCCGATGGCAGTTGGCAGGCCCAGGAAGTGAAGAGCATCGCCCTTGGCGCGCGTGTGCGGGTTCGCCCCGGTGAACGCGTCGGGCTGGACGGCGACGTGGTTGCAGGTCGCTCGACCATCGACCAGGCGCCCATCACCGGCGAAAGCCTGCCGGTGGACAAGACCGTGGGCGACAAAGTGTTCGCCGGCACCATCAACCAGGCCGGCGAACTGGAATACGCCGTGACCGCCGCGGCCGATCAATCCACCCTGGCGCGGATTATTCACGCCGTGGAGCAGGCCCAGGGCGCCCGGGCACCGACCCAGCGCTTCGTTGACCGGTTCTCGACAATCTACACCCCGGCGGTGTTTG
>NZ_JBHFJB010000045.1:13807-24952 GCF_057334555.1 Pseudomonas sp. AGC41 | reverse complement strand
GTGTTTGCCCTGGCCTTGGCTGTGGCGATCATCCCGCCGCTGTTCATGGGCGCAGTCTGGTTCGACTGGATCTACCGGGCGCTGGTCCTGCTGGTGGTCGCCTGCCCGTGTGCGCTGGTGATCTCCACTCCGGTGACCATCGTCAGCGGCCTTGCCGCCGCAGCGCGCAAAGGCATCCTGGTCAAGGGTGGCGTGTATCTGGAGGGCGGTTACAAGCTCGATTACCTGGCCTTGGACAAGACCGGCACGATCACCCACGGCAAACCGGTGCAGACCGATTACCTGGCACTCGACCCGAGCGTGGAAACCACCGCACCGGCCCTGGCCGCCAGCCTCGCGGCGCGCTCGGACCATCCGGTGTCCCAGGCGATTGCCCATGCGGCTGTGGATAAACAACTGGCGCAGCAGGTTGTGGATAACTTCGCGGCGCTTGCCGGGCGCGGCGTTCGCGGCGACATCGACGGCCAGACCTATCACCTGGGCAACCATCGCCTCGTGGAAGACCTGGGCCTGTGCTCTCCCGAGCTGGAAGCGAAACTCTTCGCCTTGGAAAAACAAGGCAAGTCCGTCGTGCTGCTGCTCGACAGCACCAAGCCCCTGGCGCTGTTCGCCGTGGCTGATACCGTCAAGGAATCCAGCCGCGAAGCGATCCGGCAACTGCATGACCTGGGCATCAAGACGCTGATGCTGACCGGCGACAACGCCCACACCGCCGAGGCGATTGCCGCGCAGGTAGGCATGGACCGGGCCCACGGCGACCTGTTGCCCGAGGATAAACTGCAAGTCATCGAGAAGCTGTATGCCCAAGGTCACCGGGTCGGCATGGTGGGCGACGGCATCAACGACGCCCCGGCCCTGGCCCGCTCGGAAATCGGCTTCGCCATGGCGGCGGCCGGCACCGACACCGCCATCGAGACCGCTGACGTAGCCCTGATGGACGACGACCTGCGCAAGATTCCCGTGTTCATCCGGCTGTCGCGGCAGACGTCGAGCATCCTCAAGCAGAACATCGCCCTGGCGTTGGTGATCAAGGCGATTTTCCTTGGGGTTACCTTCGCCGGGTTCGCCACCATGTGGATGGCGGTGTTTGCCGACATGGGGGTGAGCTTGCTGGTGGTGTTCAATGGGTTGCGGTTGTTGCGCAAGTAAAGATTCGGAGCTCGCGAAAGCGATGGGTCAGCTTGCATTGATGTTGGATATGCCGCAGCCATCGCGAGCAGGCTCGCTCCCACACTGGTCTTGAATGGACATGAAATCCATGTCAGTCCCCGAATCCCCTGTGGGAGCGAGCCTGCTCGCGAAAGCGGTGGATCAGCCTGCATTGATGTTGAATGTGCCGCATCTGTGTCAGTCGCGCTTGGGCTCGCGGATCTTGTACCAGGCCACATACAGCGCCGGCAGGAACAGCAGCGTCAGCAGCGTGGCGACGATGATCCCGCCGATCATCGCGTAGGCCATCGGCCCCCAGAACACTTCCCGGGCGATCGGGATCATCCCCAGGCTCGCCGCCGCCGTCAACAGGATCGGCCGGCGCCGGTGCTCGGTCGCTTCCACCACCGCATCCCAGGGTTCGTAGCCGTCACGTTCGTATTCGTCGATCTGGGTCACCAGGATCACCGAGTTGCGGATGATGATGCCGATCAGCGCAAGGATCCCGAGGATCGCCACAAAGCCCATGGGCGTGCCCGTCGGCACCAGCGCCAGGACCACGCCGATCAAGCCCAGGGGCGCGACACTGGCCACCAGGAACAATTTCTGCACGCTGTGCAACTGGATCATCAGGAACGTCGCCATCAGGAACAACATCAACGGCACCACGCTGGCGATCGGCCCCTGGGCCTTGCTGCTTTCCTCCACCGTGCCGCCGGTAGCGACCTTGTAGCCTACCGGCAATTTGGCGGCGAACTTGTCGATGTCCGGTTGCAGTTGCCGCACCAGGTCGGTCGGCTGGATTTCATCGCGCACGGCAGCCTTGATGGTGATGGTCGGCTTGCGGTCGCGGCGCCACACCAACGGTTGCTCCAGTTCGTAGCGCACCGTGGCAAAGGCCAGCAGCGGAATGGACGTCCCGCTCGGGGTAACGATCTGCAGGTTCTGCAAGGTTTCCGGCGAACCGCGCTCGGCGTCTTCGGCACGACCCACTACATCGATCAGGTAGATATCGTCGTTGACCTGGGTCACCGGCGAGCCGCTGACGATGCTGTTCATCAGCCGGGCCACGTCATCCGAAGACAACCCCAGTTGCCGCGCCTTGTCCTGGGCGATGTCGATGCGCAGCACTTTGCCCGGCTCGTTCCAGTCGTAGATGATCTCGCCAATGTGCGAGTTCTTGTCCAGTTCGGTGGCAAGCTCGATGGCATGCTTGCGCACCTGGTCGATGTCCTTGCCGCTGACCCGGTACTGGATCGGCCGACCGACCGGCGGGCCCATTTCCAGCGCCTGCACATAGCTGCCGATGCCGACGAAATCTTCGCGCAGGCGCTTTTGCAGGCGTTCACTGAGGGCCGCACGCGACTCCAGGTCCTTGCTGACGATCACCAGTTGCGCGTAGTACGGGTTCTGCAGCTGCTGATCCAGCGGCAGGTAGAAGCGAATCGCGCCTTCGCCGATGTAAGTGCTCCAGCGCGCGATGTCCGGGTCGCCCTTGAGCGTAGCTTCCAGGCGATCGACCGCCCTGCGCGTCTCGTCCATCGAGGCGTTTTGCGGCAGGTTGAGGTCCACCAGGATTTCCGGGCGGTCCGAGGACGGGAAGAACTGGTTCTGCACGAAGCGCATGCTGAATACCGCCAGCGCAAACAGCAGCACCGTGATGCCGATCGCCCACCAGCGATTGCGCATCGCCCATAGCAGGCCACCATTGAACGCCCGTCCGACCCGTCCCGGCTCATTGCTGTGAGGCTTCACGTTGGCGCTGAGAATGTGCACGCCGATCACCGGGGCGAACAGCACCGCGACGATCCAGGACACCAGCATCGCCACGGCAATGACCGCGAACAGGGTGAAGGTGTATTCGCCAGCCGAACTGGCATTGAGGCCGATGGGCACAAAACCGGCCACGGTCACCAGGGTCCCGGTGAGCATTGGAAAAGCGGTCGAGGTGTAGGCAAACGTCGCGGCCTGATCCTTGGAATCGCCTTTTTCCAGGCGCGTGACCATCATTTCCACGGTGATCATGGCATCGTCCACCAACAGGCCAAGGGCAATGATCAATGCACCGAGGGAAATCCGCTGCATGGTGATGCCGCTGTACTCCATGAATACGAACACCATCGCCAGCACCAGCGGGATCGAACAGGCCACCACCAACCCGGCCCGAATGCCGAGGCTGATGAAGCTGACCACCAGGACGATGATTACCGCCTCGAACAAGGCGCTGGTGAAGCCGCCGACGGCTTCCTCCACTACTTCGGCCTGGTCCGACACCGTGTGCACGTCGACACCCACCGGCAGATCCGCAGTCAGCTCGTCCATGCGCGCATGCAGCGCCTTGCCGAACTCCTGGATGTTGCCGCCCTTCTTCATGGCGATGGCAAGACCGATCGCCGGCGTGCCGTTGAAACGGAACATCGGCGTGGCGGGGTCGACGTAGCCACGACGGATGTCGGCGATATCGGCGAGGCGATAGAAGCGATCGTTGAGTCGCAGGTTGACGTTAGCCAGATCCTTCTCCGATTGGAACTGGCCGGACGTGCGCACGGAAATCCGCTCCGGCCCGGCGTCGATCACCCCGGCCGGCGTCACGGCATTCTGCGATTGCAGGCTCTGCACCACCTGGCGCTGGTCGATGCCCAGGGCGGCGAGTTTGCGCGTGGAGAAATTCAGGTACAGCACTTCGTCCTGCTCGCCGACCATTTCCACCTTGCCCAGGCCGGGCACGTCGCGGATCTCGGCGCGCACCTGTTCGACATAGTCGCGCAACTGGCGCATGGACAGGCCGTCGCCGGTAAAGGCATACACGGAGCCATAGACATCACCGAACTCGTCGTTGAACCCCGGCCCCTGCAGGCCCTGGGGAAATTCGCCGCGGATGTCGTCGATTTTCTTGCGCACCTGGTACCAGATCTGCGGGATTGCCTCCGCGCCGGTGGTATCACGCAGGTACACGAACACCGTCGACTCCCCCGGCCGGGTATAGCTTTTGACGTAGTCGAGGGAATCGAGCTCCTCGAGTTTTTTTTCGATGCGGTCGGTGACCTGCTTGAGGGTCTCCTCCTGGGTCGCGCCGGGCCAGCGGGTCTGGATGACCATGGTCTTGATGGTGAACGACGGGTCTTCCTCGCGGCCCAGGTTCATGTAAGAGAACACGCCCATCAGCAATGCGACGAACATCAGGTACCACACAAAAGACTGATGCCGCAGGGCCCACTCGGATAAGTTGAAAGGCCCTTTCATCGTGCGTCCTCGTCGAGTTTCACTTTTTGCCCCGGCTGGAGACTGTTCACCCCGGCGCTGACCACGCGGTCGCCGGGCTTGATGCCGTTGGCGACCAGCACCGAACCGGCCGATCGCTCGATAATCTGTACTTCTCGTGGCGAAACTGTCTGGCTCTGCGGATCGATCAGCCAGATACGCGCCTTGCCATCAACCTCCTGCAATGCGCTGAGCGGCAGCTCGATACGCGGTTCGATGGCCGAGCTCAGGGTTACGCTGATGGCGGTGCCGAGGCGAAAGCCTGGCGGTGTATCGGTCAGAGTCAGACGCGCGCGGCGCGTGCGGGTGGCGCTTTGCGCCTGGGGCTCGATCTCGCGCACGATGGCCGTGGTGCGGGTCGCCGGGTCGAGTTGCGCGGCGACTTCGAACACCACATCCTCGGGCAGGCGCTCGGCCAGCCCGGCGGGCAAGTCGATCACCGCTTCCTTGACGTCCGGGCGGGCCAGCGTCACCACTTGCTGGCCGGCGGTCACCACCTGCCCCGCCTCGGCCGTCCAGGCGGTGACGACCGCGTCATGGTCGGTACGCAGTTCACTGTAGTTGAGCTGGTCGCGGGCCTGTTCCACCGTGGCCCTGGCCTGTTCCAGGGTGGCGGCGGTGGTCTTCAGGTCGGTCTGGGCGATGTCCAGTTGCGCCTGGGCCCCGACGCCACGGTCGAACAATTGCTGCTGGCGACGGGCATTGGCCTGGGCATTGATGTACTGCGCCTCGATCCGCGCGAGGTCGCCCTGGGCGGCACGCAACTGGTTCTGCTGGTCGGTGGGGTCGAGGGTTGCGAGCAGGTCGCCCTTCTTCACTTCCGCGCCGACATCGACGTTGCGACTGGCGATGCGCCCCGGCACACGAAAACCCACGTTGGTCTCGTAACGCGCCTGGATATTCCCGGCGAAGCGTCCCAGAGCCTGCTGGTCCAAGGCCCGGACCTCAATGGACAACACCGGCCGCACCGGCTCCGGCGGTGCTTCCTCTTTCGAGCAGGCGGCCAGCAGCAGGCCGGCCGCGACCATCCACAGGCGCATCATGGCTGGGCTCCTGGCGGGTTTTTCCCATAGTTGTTTTCGGCGATCTCGACGCGCATGCCCGGATGAAGCAATTGCCCGCCGGCAATGATGACTTTTTCGCCGCCCTTGAGCCCGTCGCTGACGACGACCTTGCCGGTCAGGTAGCGGCTGACGGTGACGTTGTGCAATTGCGCCTTGCCCTCGCCGTCCACCAGCCACACGGCCGGATTACTGAGATTCTTGGTCAGTGCCGACCAGGGCAGCTCCACGGCGGTTTTTCCTGCGGATTTGGCGGTGGCGCTAACCACCGAACCCAGGCGCATGCCTTCGGGCAAGTCGTTGAGCGTGACCTTGACCTGCACGGTGCCGGTCTCGGCGGACACCGCCGGGGTGATCTCGCGCACCGTACCGGTGGTCTTGATGGCAGGGTTGTCGAGCAGGCTGATGACAATGTCCGGGGCCGATGGCGGCTCGCTCAGCAGCGACTCGTAGATGTTGAACACGGCGTCGCGCTCGCCGTCCCGGGCCAGGCTGAAGATCGGCTCCGTGGCCTGGACCACTTGGCCCACTTCGGCCTGGCGCGCGGTGATGATGCCCGGCGCCTCGGCGATCAGCGCGGTGTAGCTCAGCTGTTCGCGGGCATTGGCCAGTTGCGCCTGGGCCGCCGTCAGCGCGCTCTGGCTACTGCGCAGTTGCGCCTGGGCCGCGTCGTATTCGCTCTGGCTGGTGTAGCCCTTGGGCAAGAGCTTCTGCTGGCGCACAAAAGCCGCCGCACTCTGCTTGACCCGCGCCTGTTCGGCGGCCACCTGGGCTTCGGCGGAATCGACGTTGGTCTGCAGGTCCCGTGGATCGAGCCGGGCCAGCACTTGCCGGGCCGAGACCCGGTCGCCGACGTCGACTTTACGCTCGATGATCTTGCCGCCGACGCGAAACGACAGGTCGGTCTGCACGCGAGCCTGGACATCGCCGGTAAGCGTCACCGAGGCGGCGTATTCGGAGGATATGGCCTGCTGCACAAAAACCCGTGGCAAGGCTTTTTCTTCGGGCTTCTTGTCACCGCACCCCGTCAACACCGCACACACGCCCAAGCCAACAATCAATTTGATTCCGGGACCAGCCATGCAGACTCCTTTGCGTTGTACGGACGTACCAGTGACGATACGACTGTGAGCTTAGAACAGGGTTCACCGAATGCACAGCAATCGGGCAGACTCGTCTGTGACATCCATGTACAAAGGGAATTCGCATGCTTACGACCCTGGCGGTGGCCAACTACAGGTCCATCAACAAGCTGGTCATCCCGCTGGGCAGGCTGAACCTGATCACCGGACCCAACGGCAGCGGCAAATCGAACCTGTATCGCGCCCTGCGCTTGCTGGCGGAGACGGCGCAGGGCGGCGTGGTCAACGCCCTGGCCCGTGAAGGCGGACTGGACTCGACGTTCTGGGCCGGTCCGGAAGAGATCAGCCGACGCATGCGTAACGGCGAAGTACCTGTCCAGGGCATCGTACGCCAGGGCAGCAAGCGCCTGCGTCTTGGATTCGCCGGTGAAGACTTCAGTTACTCGATCGCCCTGGGCTTGCCCGAACCCAGTCGTTCGGCGTTTGCACTGGACCCTGAAATCAAGCGCGAATGCATCTGGGCCGGGCCGGTGTTCAGGCCTGCCAGGCTGCTGGTGGACCGCAACGGGCCGATGATTCGCGCCCGCGAAAGCCGTTCCTGGGAGGTATTGGCCCAACACACCCCGACCTTCGACAGCCTGTTCGATCAGGTCGGCAGCCTGCGCGCTTCGCCGGAGGTCTTGCAGATGCGCGAGTTCATTCGTCGCTGGCGCTTCTATGACCACTTTCGCAGCGATGCCGACGCCCCGGCGCGCCAGCCGCAACTGGGCACGCGCACCCCGGTGTTGCACCACGATGGACGTGACCTCGCCGCCGCGCTGGAAACGATTCTGGAGATCGGCGACTTCGAAGCCCTGCACGCGGCCATTGGCGATGCGTTTCCCGGGGCTCGACTGCACATCGACAAACTGCAGGGCGGACGTTTCGCCATCGCCTTTCAGCAACATGGCTTGCTGCGACCGTTGTCGGCGGCTGAGCTGTCCGATGGAACCCTGCGCTACCTGCTGCTGGTAGCCGCCCTGCTCACGCCGCGCCCGCCTTCGCTGATGGTGCTCAACGAACCGGAAACCAGCCTGCACCCGGATCTGTTGCCCGCCCTGGCGCGCTTGATCATCCGCGCTTCGGCCAATTGCCAAGTCTGGGTCGTCTCCCATGCCACACGCCTGATCGCCGCGCTGGAGCAGGATGAAAACTGCAATTGCATCGTGCTGGAAAAAGACTTGGGACAGACCGCAATCGTCGGACAGCGGATGCTGGATGAGCCGGCATGGCATTGGCCTGAATAAGTAGTGACTGACAAACCGCTTTCGCAAGCGGGCTCGCTCCCACAGGATTCCCATATGGCCACAGAACTGTGTCCACTGAAGATCCATTGTGGGAGCGAGCTTGCTCGCGATGGCGATCGGAAGATTTACCCGAAAATCAGCGGCTCACCCCTGCCACTTGCCACCCTCGACAATCACGCTCTCAGGCTTGGTGTCGTCGCTCAATTCCTTGCGCACGTATTGGTCGTATAGCTTGAGCAGGTACTTCTCTTCACCCAGCTTCGCCAGTTCGGCGTTGACCCAGTCACGCAGTTCGATATTGCCCTTCTTCACCGCCGGGGCAATCGGCGCTTCGGCACCCAGTTTCTCCTCCAGCACGCGATAGCCGGGGTTTTGCTTGGCCCAGCTGAACAGCACCAGATTGTCCTGCGCATACGCATCGCCTCGACCGTTGGCAAGTGCCTGCAAGGATTCGGAATTTTTCTCGAACTTGAGCAGCTTCCAGTCCGGATGATTCCTGGTCAGCCAGATATCCGCCGTGGTGCCGGTGGTGACGATGGTGGTGCGGGTCGCCAGGTCATCAAGGGTTTTCACTTCGCTGGCTTGCGGCACCAGCGCCTGCACCGCGACTTTCAGGTTCGGATTGGTGAAATCCACCGCTTCCTTGCGCTCTGGAGTGACGGTCATGTTGGCCAGAATCAGGTCGACCTTGTCACTTTGCAGGAACGGAATCCGGCTCGCCGGCTCGACTGCAACGAATTCGACCTTGTTTTCGTCGCCAAGCAAGTCCTTGGCAAATCGACG
Source organism: Pseudomonas sp. AGC41 (assembly GCF_057334555.1). Lineage (NCBI taxonomy): Bacteria > Pseudomonadati > Pseudomonadota > Gammaproteobacteria > Pseudomonadales > Pseudomonadaceae > Pseudomonas > Pseudomonas sp. AGC41. The sequence goes on along the minus strand of NZ_JBHFJB010000045.1, from coordinate 16,330 downwards.
GCCGATGTCCGTATCGAAGCCGACATAACGTCCCGCCTCATCGACGAAGCCAAACGGCGGCTTATCGGTGAAGACCCCGACGATCAGCTTGTCCCGCGCCTTGATCTTTTCCAGATAGCTGGCCGGTGCGGTGCCTTGGCTGGCGGCATTGGGCTTCGGCGGTTCTTCGGTTTTGTTGCAGCCGGCCAGCAAGAGGCCAGTGAGCAGCGGCAATAGCAGCAGAGAAGACTTGGCAGTTTTCATGACAGTTGCAGTTCCTTTGTTTGAGTCGATTGAGGTAGTGCGGCGACGTAGGAGAACTTCTCCAGGAACTGCTGCGCTCGTGCGGTTTGCGGGTTCGTAAAGAAAATCCCGGGAGGGTTCTGTTCAAGGATCCGTCCGGCATCCATGAACACGATGCGGTCAGCCACGGCGCGGGCGAAGGCCATTTCGTGGGTGACGATTAACAGCGTCATGCCTTCGCGGGCCAGGCCCTGGATGACTTCCAGCACTTCCTTGACCATTTCCGGGTCGAGGGCGGCAGTAACTTCGTCGAACAGCATGACTTCAGGGTTCATGCACAGCGAGCGAACGATGGCGATGCGTTGTTGCTGACCACCGGAGAGCTGGCGTGGGAAAGCATCGCGTTTGTCCAACAGGCCCACACGGGCCAACAAGGCTTCGGCCTGGGCGCGCGCTTCACCGCGGTCACGCTTTTGCACTTTGACCGGGCCGAGCAGCAGGTTATCGAGCACGCTCATGTGCGGGAACAGATGGTAGCTCTGGAACACCATGCCGATCCGTTGCCGTATCTCGCGCCAATCGGTGCCTTTGTCCAGCAACTCACGACCGGACAATTTGAGGCTGCCGCTGTGGGCCACTTCCAGCCCGTTGAGACACCGCAACAGGGTACTTTTGCCGCAACCGCTGGGGCCGAGGATGACGATCACTTCCCCGACCTGCACTTGCAGGTCAATGCCGTCCAGTACCTGCTGTTCGCCGAAAAATTTGTTGAAGCCCTTGAATTCGATCAGTGCGCTCATGCTTGCGTCCAGCGCCGCTCCAGCACGCGGGAGGCGGCCGAGAGCGGGTAGCAGATGAAAAAGAAAAACAGGAACAATGCGCCGTAGATCAGCACCGATTCGTAGGTCCGCTCGATGATCTGCTGACCGACCTTGATCACGTCCACCACGCCGATCAGCACCGCCAGGGAGCTGGTCTTGATGATGCGCGTGTAGACGTTGATGGTCGGCGGCGTCATGCGTCTCAGGGCTTGCGGCAACAGCACATGGCCGTAGAGTTGCGTACCGTTCAGGCCAATCGACAGTCCCGCCTCGCGTTGGCCCCGCGGCAACGAATGCAAGGCGCCGCGCACCACCTCGCCGACCTCGCTGGAACCCCACAGCGACAGCACCAGGACCGCGCACCAGAAACTTGGAATGCTCAGGCCGAAAAAAATCGGCAAGCCGAAAAACAGCAGGTACAACCAGACCAGCACCGGGATTGCTCGGAACAGCTCCAGGTAGACTCGCAGGACTGCGTCCAGCCACTTCACCCCCAGCGTACGCAACACGCCGTAAAGCACGCCGCCAACGGTGCTGAAGGCGATGCCCAGGAAAGAGATCGACAAGGTCTGCGCGGCGCCCTTGCCCAGTTGCGGCAACGACACCCACAACAACTCAAGACCCGAACTGGCCATGCTGGAGCCTCCTTTCCAGACGGCTGAGCAGCAGCGACAGCGGCAAGAACAGCAGCACGCAGATCAACGTCAGCACGGCGAGCATTTCGTAAGTCTTGTAGTAGAGCGCGATGTAGCTTTTGGTCGTGTAGAGAATCTCCGGCACCGCCACGGCCGAGACCACGGTCGTCTCCTTCAGCAGGAAAATGAAGTTGGCGAACAGCGACGGCAGGCTGAGAATCCCGGCCTGCGGCAGGATCACGTAGCGCAGCAATTGCCCGTGGGACAGGCCGATGGAGCGACCGGATTCCAATTGCGCCTGCGGCACCGCGTCCACGCCCGCACGCAGCACTTCCGTGAGGTAGGCACCGCCCAGGAACGTCATGGTGATAATCGCTGCGGCAAACCCCGAAACCTTGATACCCAGCGCCGGCAAAGCGAAATAGACGAAGAACAATTGAATCAACAGCGGCGTATTGCGCGCCAACTCCACATACAGCCCGACCAGCCGTTGCAGGTAAGGCGTGCGCGACACCAGGATCGTCGCGTTCAACAGCGCCACCAGCAGCGAGGTGACGATGGCGACAAGGCCAACCTGCAGCGTCACGCCCACGGCCTTGAGAAACGCCGGGAGGGTGCTGAGGATAAAAGCGTAATCGAAGTTCATTGGACATCCTGGACGCCGCTCGATAAGCGGCGGTAGCGCGGTCCTTGGGCAGCGGGTAGCTGCTCGGCAAGCGCTGACTTTAAAGGTATAAGAATTGGAATTTAAATACCGTTAAAGCATATCGATATCACCCGAAAAACTATTCCTGGTCGATTGGCGGCGTGAAACCGCTTTTGATCTTGTGGCGGGGGGGCTTGCT
>NZ_JBHFJB010000045.1:8569-13787 GCF_057334555.1 Pseudomonas sp. AGC41 | reverse complement strand
CCGGCCCCTCTGTTCTTGAGGTAGACCGCATCCAGCCGCTTTTGCGACTGCTGGGCAGCCGAGCGGGAGCAAGCTCCCTCGCCACGGGTAAGCGGTACCGCTCACACAATAGGTTGAGCACAAAAAACGCCGACGCTGTATCAGCCGTCGGCGTTTGTAACTGCGAAAAGGTCTACCGTGCCGATCAGAACGCCGGCAGTACCGCGCCGCTGTATTTCTTCTCGATGAACGCCTTCACTTCCGGGCTGGTCAGCGCCTTGGCCAGTTTCTGGATGGCCGGGCTGTCCTTGTTGTCCGGACGGGCCACCAGGAAGTTCACGTAAGGCGAATCCGAACCCTCGATCACCAAGGCATCCTTGGCCGGGTTGAGACCTGCTTCCAAGGCGTAGTTGGTGTTGATCATGTCCAGGTCGACCTGGTCCAGCACACGCGGCAGCATGGCCGATTCCAGTTCCTTGAACTTGAAGTTCTTCGGGTTCTCGGCGATGTCTTTCGGCGTTGCCAGGGCGTTTTTCGGGTCCTTGAGTTTGATCAGGCCAGCCTTCTGCAACAGGATCAGGGCACGACCGCTGTTGCTGCCTTCGTTAGGGATGGCGATGGTCGCGCCGTCTTTCAGCTCAGCCAGGCTTTTGACTTTTTTCGAGTAGCCGCCAAACGGTTCGACGTGGACGCCGATCACCGTCACCAGGTTGGTGCCTTTGCCTTCGTTGAAGCTCTTGAGGTAAGGCAGGGTCTGGAAGTAGTTGGCGTCCAGGCGCTTCTGGTCAACCTGTACGTTGGGTTGTACGTAGTCGGTGAACACCTTGATCTGCAGATCCACGCCTTCTTTGGCCAGGGCCGGCTTGATCAGTTCGAGGATTTCAGCGTGGGGTACCGGTGTGGCGGCCACAACCAGTTTCTCCGCCGCCTGGGCCAGGCCCGAGGTCAAGGCTGCCGCCAATGCGGTGAACAACAGAACCTTTTTCATGCAGTGTCCTTATCGAATATCACTGTCGTCATGGACGACGGCCAAATGTGGGTGTGCCAGCGAAGTGCTATCGCTGGCGTGATGCGGAAGATACCGACATTTTTTATGCCTTAACAATATCTTTTTTTGAAGTACTTATATCAATAGTGAATTTATGAGCATCGGAAAAATCTTCATGCCAGGCGGATGTCCGTGCCCCTTCTCATGAGATCGCCATAGATGTCGTCGCACCATTTAATGATTGCATCGTCGTGCCATTTTTTAGCTGAGGCCAAATAGCTTTCAGCCTTTTCAATGTACTTGTCCCTTTCGACTGTATACGTAACGCCCTTGGCGGCGTAACTGACATAACCGACCACGTCCTTGGCTGTCAGAAGATTTTCAAGCCGGTTCTTCAGAGCCACGTGGTTGCGCTGCCCACCTCGAATTATCGGGCTCGATGCGTTGGCATAGGTGCCGATGCGTGTAACACGCATGGCATTACTGCGGCTTAATGTCACGACGTCACCGAGCGAATCGACCGTTTTTGCCAAGGCGACAGATATACCTTTGCCCAAGACTTTACCTGTCAGGGAAGCGCCTCCAGAGACGACGCCCAAGGCAACAGCGGTATAAGTCAGGATCTGAGTGGCGACGGCGTCCGGAGCCGTTTCCTCCAGCACGGTCGAAGCAATCGAAGCTGCACCTGACACCACCTCAAGCGTCAACGCCATCGCGGCCGAAAACGATACTCCCACCAAAGGCGCGGAGGCGCCTAACGTCGCAACAGTGAGTGCAACGGTCGCGACCGTGAACACAACGGCCAAGCCAATCTTGATCCAGCCGGAGGTGGAAATATGACCCGTCGGATCGCGGAGATTGATCGGGTCCCCCAGACAATAAGCATAGGGGTTGAGGCCGCCACCATCGAAAGGGCTCCAGCTGTCCGGCCGATGAAATCGCATCAGCACCGGATCGTAGGCACGATACCCATTGCCAAGCAGATAACAACCGGTCTGCGCATCCAGCGGTTCGCCGCCGAAACCGAACAGGCTACCCAATACATCGGTCATCTGGCTCTGGCCGTAAGGCAAATACGCGTACCGAGTATTGCCGCCACCAGCAAAAGCTTGCAGTACGTTGCCACAGCCGTCGGTCCTGAACAGCGCCGTTTCCTGGCCCTGCAACAAGGCTAGCAACTGCTGCTCTTCACACATGATGCTGCGGCCGCCCTCCTCCGTTGCGTCGCTGCATAGCCGGTCTTCCCGGTAGAACCGCCGGCATGACTTTTGCCCCACAGACTCCACGACATGAAGCCGGTCCGATGGATCGTATTCATAGCGACCCAACGTTGACCTCGAGTCAGCCGAACCTACGCGCTCCAGGCGGCCCAACTCATCGTAGAACAAACTGCGTCCTTGCGAATCGATGAGCAGGTTGCCGTCGGCGTCGTAGCGGAAATCTGTATTGGCAGATGCGTAATCCGCATGGCTGTGGCTAACAGCGCTCAGTTGTGTCTTGTCTGGTAGGTCGTATCGATAGTCCGCAATGTTTTCGCCACCTGCGAAACGTGTGACGACCTGACGAATGTTATCCAGACAGTCATAGATGAAATCCTGCGAAGTGATATTTTTACCTTGGATGTCCACGGGCACTTGTTCGCCTTCACAGGCGTAATGGATCAGCCGCCCCCGAAGATCGTAGATGAAGGATTCGCAGCGTACCGTCACGCCTCCAACCCTGAGCACGCGCTGGCTCAGCTTATCGCCAAGCCCGAAGGACTGCTCCAGCTCGTGGACATCATTGCCCTGGGCCGATGAGCGGCGAAGAATCTGGCGTCCGAACTCGTCATGCGTCAGATCAGTGACAACTGATACTCCCGAGCGAGCGTCGGTTACCGATTGAGAAGAAAGCAGGCCACGAGCATCGTAGACGTAGGCAACTACCACCCCGCCCTGGGTAATACCCGACAACCGCCCCGTTTCGTCATAGCGACAGGTGCGAACCGTCCCATTGACGTCTGTGTGGCTGATCGGCTTACCCATCAACGAATAAGTCTCTGAGCTTTCGTATCGATCGGATGAGGTCATCCATATTTCATGCTTGATTCGGCCTGAGGCAAAATACTCAAGGCATCGTAGCACCGAGGAGTTGGCAGACTCCTGCAGCAAACCGGTATGCGGATCGTACCGGTGTCTTGTGAAAACCGGCGCCTGGCTGCCTTTGCGTTCGGTGACACAATCATTCAGCAATGGATGCAGCGTGTAGTTCATGACCTTGCCGGCCGCACTGATTCTCTGCGAGGGATTGCGGCTGGAGCCTTCATAGATCATCTGCTCGGCTCGATCACCAGTACGGGTGCGGACGATGCGCATCAGTCCATCGAAGTCACGAGTGCCCACTACATAGCCGTTCACGCTGATTTCTGTCGGAAAATCACCTTGGCTCTGCGCAGAGTACTTTTTTTTGACCTGAGTACCGTCCGGCAGCGTCGTGCTTAGCAACCGACCGGCAAGATCGTAGCTATAGAGGGTTACGCCAGCATCGGAAGCCGTCTGCTTCACGCATCGCCCCAGGCCGTCATAGTCGTAGGAAGTGACCTCCAGAACCATGCCGGTCAAGCCCACACGCTCGACCCGCGACGGCTTGCCGAAAATATTGTTGACAGTACGCGTCTTGCCGCCTCCTTCCGTCCACTGCGTACGCGTCAGAGCTACCGGGTCGATCTCGTCATGCACGACAGCCTGCCCGCTTCGGCTGATGCGGCTCTGCTGTCCCCATGCGTCGTACCCATAGACGCTCGTGAGCGTTTTCGCCGCCCCCGCGAACCAGTCCACCTGCTTATCGGTCCTCAGGCGACCGAGACTGTCATATTCGGCTCGATAAATCAGGCGCATGGGTGCGCCAGGTGCGTCCACGTCTTGCTTTTGAACGCTTATTTTTCGGCCGAGCCCATCGGCGCGGGTTGTTGTAAGAGCGCCCCGCGAATCCTGGACAACTGTGGTAGTAAATGGATCTGCGGCCGAGTAGGGTCGATAGGTGTATTGGCGGGATGCAGAACTGTCGGTACCCGGCATAACCGTTTCGCGAGTCAACTGCCCCAGCGAATCGTATTCCATGGTAATGCTGTTGCCGTCGGTTTCTTCAGCCTTGACCAGCCGGCCGGACTCGTCATGCCAGCTCTGCCGTTGATGGCTGAGTCCTCCAGCGCTAAAGACCTGAGTCGTGCATACGTTTGCGCTGTCGCGCACATACCGATAGGCGTATGTGGTTGGCACGCCGCCGACAGTTTCAACTTTCTTTTCCAGCCGTCCATGAAAGGGGTGGTGGGTGTCGTTGATGTACTCCAGGCGGCAGTCGACCTGCGGCTCGCTCACGCCTTCCTCATACAGCGTTTCGCTGGCAAGCTGAACGTAACGGCCACCGTCGGTACGCAATGAAGGCAGCTCAACGTAGGTATAACGGACCACGACTGTCGGTGCGGCGACGAAGTTGGGAGAGGCCATAACGCGCTTCTGCTTGAGAAAGCAAGGCACATTCAAAGGACTGGTCGGACAATCGACGCTTCCTTCTATTGGGAAAAACTCGTAAACCTCGCGGGTGCCGCTCGGGTCGATTTTTTCCAGCAGGTTTCCATATCCATCATAGACAGTGCGGGTCACCTCCTCGCGAATTTTGTCCTGGCCGCTATTTCCGATGTCCCGATGGTCGAACCAGCTATCGCTCACGGCACGAGGCAGCTGAAACTGGTCCGGTTGGTCCCGGAACGGCTTGTTAGGCACCTCGTAATATTCAATCCTGCGCAGATGCACTCTGCCGGCGCTGTTCGTCTCTTGCGAAACCATGGAATGGAAGCGGTTATAGGTGCGCGACACCCGCGAAGCCTCGCGTCGCTCTCCGTTGACGAGCGCCATGTGGATCTCGGTGCAGGAGTATTCGTAAGCCCAGTTCAGGCGAAAAAGTACGTCTTCATCTTCCGACCACGACGCACGGGAATCAAAACCCAGGAAATTTCGCGCCGAATATTCGTAGCGGGTGACGAGTGCCAGTTGCTCACCTCCAGGCACCACGGTTGACTGGATGACAGCGGGCATCGAAGGCACCGGCGCCCCCGTCGGCAAACGATGGGCGTCGGGCTTGTACGCCAGGACTTCGCGCAATCCGCTGGGCTGTAGAATTTCGGAAATTAATAAAAACCCGTTGATCAGCTTATATTCAAAAGACCACGTCAAAACCTTGTTTTCAGCCGTGACCAAGCGGATGTGTTTCAGC
>NZ_JBHFJB010000045.1:0-8549 GCF_057334555.1 Pseudomonas sp. AGC41 | reverse complement strand
AAGCCTTTTAGAAGGGATATCAGGCCACAGAATGATCGCCGGCGACTGCCGCCCGTCAACGGCGTAATCGATGCTCAAGAGGCGATGATGCTGGTCACGGACCTCTGTCAATTGCCGCCGTCCCGATATGACGCGATAGGAATAGGCAGTCTCATGACCTTGTGGAGTAAAAAAGCTGGTCAGCAACCATTCTTCGGACGTCTCATTGGCACGGGAAAGAACCTCGGTCGTTCCGTCAATGTGGTCAATCCATAGGTCGTTGCCGCGCACCTGGGCTTTAAGGTTATCGAGCTTCTTGTCTTCGAAAATGGCCTTGCCTTCGAGGATACGCAGCCGATAGGTAACGCCGTTTGAAAGCGTCAGCTTGCGTCGACGCTGATCGTAGCAACAGGTTCGCAGGGCCCATCCAGATCCCAGACCCGAATGTCGATTACTGAAGGAGTCGTAGGCAAAGACAAGAGGAACCTTGGCTCTGCCGGGCGTATCAACAGAGCTCGTATTCAACGCCATGCTGAAACTATAACTTCCCGTGCGGGGATCGACACCGGAACGTATGAAACTATCGAACTTGAAGGCAGCCGAATCCAGCGACTGCTCGGTGTTTGTGTCCATATTGATTAATCGTCCTTGAGAAAAAGAGGCGGTTCAAACCAAGGTAAGAGCGACAGGATTTTTGGATAACCGAACCTTGACTGAATGCGGATTGCCATACATGTCACGCGCGCTCAATTCCACAACTGTCCTGTCCTCGCGCACCCACACCGCTCCGCCTTTCCTTGCAAACACCAGAACCAGTTGAAGTTTGTCTTTCTCCCATGCAACATTATTTGGCATCTGCCATAACGATAAGGATTGAGTGATGTTCATCCCGGCAAAATACCCAACGGCGTAATAACCTGCATACTGGCCACTCTCAGCGCCTGTCTGCAACTGTCCGGACAGGCTACATTCGCTGACGAACTTTATCTGACGCGAACCCTCGACCAACTTTAGTTCATAGACTTGAATTTCGGTAAAGTCTCTAAGTTCACCGTAATATCTCTTTTTCTCGGAAAGCAGAGCATATTGGGAACTGCTGTACAGGGGAACAGCAACAGGCGTCAATTGCACAGATCCGAATTCGCTCGCTTTTTCGGGGTAGAAATATTTGCCATCACTACGGGTGATACGAGGGCTGATCACGATGGGATCATCGGCTGTCGTGGTAACGTAAAACTCTTTAGCCGAGACAAACTCTCCAGGGTCTACGGAGCCCTTGATGGCGGTATTGGCGGGAAACGACCGGTACGTAGGATTATGGTACCGGGTATACTTCCAGACCCCCAGTTCTTGATGCGAGGTGTAGACAGTCTCGGTCAGCGGCTCATTGGTGCTTTTGTCGATCAATACAAGGGAGTCCAGCTCCGCCTGGGACAGGTCGACAAACCGCCCGTGCTTATCAGCGGCCTTGATAACAACAAACAACTTTAACTGCTGAAAACCATTCCCGTACAAGTGATCGCCACCGTTGGCGGAAAAAATTTCAAATCTGTTCAGGTCCGACCAGCCAGGTTGCTCACCGATGATGGTGGGGGAAGGCGCATCGCCACTTTCTAGAAGACTGTCATGTTCGTAGAAATATTCAGAGCGCTCGGTATTGTCCACGGGCGCATCATTATCGAAGTCCATTTCGAGATCCTTACTATTGTTAATGGTTACGGTTGGTCTCCTACCAAGGGAGGCTATGCTCCGCGCCCATTAGTCTATACTTAGCGATCCTTATCAAGCAGCGAACATTTAAAAACCATGTCAGACCGTTGCACTCATTATGCGAGGAGCACAACAACGGCACGCCTCAACAAAAAACCCAAACCGAAACCACGCTCCAGCAAAATAGATTGAATAGACAACTCAGAGCTCACGCATCCACGCCTTTAGTTGATCTAGCTGCGCCCGGTTATTGCTCTTCAACTCTTCCACCACTCGCTCAATTAGTACTAACGGCTCGGACGGACGCGGCAAATTCAAGTGCTCCAGTAAAATCTCATCGCCGACACTCACCAGCAATGCAAAATGGATAACGTTCTCCAACTCGCGGGTATTGCCCGGCCAGCTGTGACGTTCAAGCGCCCGTTGCGCCGCTTCACTGATCAGCGGCACGGCCAGGCCAAGGCGCTGGCTGTAGATGCCCAGGAAATATTCGGCCAGGGACAGGATATCGCCCACCCTTTCGCGCAGGGCTGGCAACTCCAGCTGTCCCTCGCTCAGGTAGTGATAAAGCCGGTCATGGAATTTTCCGGCGGCCACCGCTTGCGCCAGATCAATGCTGGTGGCCGCAACCAGACGCACGTCCACGGGGTTCGGTTGGTGCGCGCCGACACGGGTAATCTCATGATTTTCCAGTGCCGCCAGCAGCTTTATCTGGATCGGCAGCGGCAAGTCTCCGATCTCATCCAGGTAAAGCGTGCCACCGTTGGCCGAGCCGAACCACCCGGCCCTGCTGCTGGCCGAACTGTTGTGGCTGCCGACGGCGTAACCGAACAACTCGGCGTCAGCATAGGTCGGGCTGATAGCGCCGCAATTGACCGAAACAAACAGCCCACCGCGATTGCTTTCGCGATGGATATGCCGTGCCAGCAATTCCTTGCCGGTGCCGGTTTCACTGCGGATCAGCACCGAGATCGCCCGCGGCGCCAGTTGCTCCAGCTCCTGACGCAACTGCCGCGAACGCGGGTCGACAAATACCAGCGCCTTGGCACGGATGCTCAGGGGGCTTTTTTCCGAATCGGGAAAGGTCAGCAAGGGCTGACCGAAGGTTTCATGCAGGCTCATGGCAGACTCCCGCCCCAAACCGCCGGCGAGACGGAGGGCATTAAAATTCAGGCGCGACGCAGGGCGTGATGCTCCATGCGGTTTTGCAGACGATAGAGAAAAGCGAAACCCTGCTCCCAGCGCTGGTGACCGGACTTCACATTGATATGCCCCGCCCCGGCCAGGATCCCGGCCTCGGCGCCCCAGTTGCGCGCCAGTTCCAGAGCACGCGGGGCGCTGACCGCCGCGTCGTTGTCGGAGCTGACCACCTGGCTTGGAAACGGCAACAGGTCCGTGGGAATCGGCGCGAAGTTGCGCAGCGCCGGAGCACAGGCGGGCCGCTCGACATCCGCCGGCGCCACCAGCAACGCGCCACGCACCTGCCGCAGGAACGGCCCCGGCGCGGTGGCGGCCCAATGGGCCACCGTGATGCAACCCAGGCTATGGGCTATGAGGATTACTGGGGTATCGTCGGCGGCAATGGCTTCGGCCAGCGCGGCGACCCAGTCTTCACGCCGCGGCGTCAGCCAGTCAGCCTGTTGGACCCGGGCGCTGTTGGGCAGGCTGTTCTGCCAGTGGCTTTGCCAATGATTTTCCGGCGATCCTTGCCAGCCCGGCACAATCAGGTAGCGAATCGATTCGTTGCGCATGGGTGCTCTCCTGCGTGTCTGTTCCCGGACGAGTATAAGGAGGAGAGTTATATTATTTAAGGAATAAGAAGCTATTTATTAATTCCACAAAGGAATAATAAATTGTGGGAGCGGGCTTGCGCGCGATAGCGGTAAGTCTGTTACATCAATGTTGACTGACATACCGCCTTCGCGAGCAAGCTCGCTCCCACATTGGACCTGTGCTGGCTGAGATATCTGCAACAACCCCAACCACCTGTGGGAGCGAGCCTGCTCGCGAAAGCCTCAGCCCAGACAACCCGAAACCCCGTGGCGAGCAGACATAGCGATGCCTACTCCACCAGCCTCAATTCCCCATCGCAATACACCACCTCACGCCCCAACCATCCCACGTCCACCTGAGGCAGTACCGCCGAAGGTTTGCGCAGTTCACGCAGCAACGTCGAGCCATGGGACAGGCGACCGCCCATGCGTGCGATCACAGCGTGGGCGCCCTGATAGTGAGCGTGGCGGCCTGGGTCCAAGGTGTCTTCCAGCAGGATGTCCTTGCCGAGAATGCCCTGGGCCTGGCCGGGGTAGATCAGGAATCCGCTCGCCTGCTCGGTGCCTTCACGACCGTCCTGCCAGAAGCTGCCGTCGCGGCTGCGGATGTCCGGGTGCGGCGCGAACCAATGCTGGCGGTCGGCGCTCGGCATGGCGTGGTGCAGGCGGAAAAAGATCCGCATCAGGTTGTCGCGATACCATTCGCGCACCTGCAAGTAATAGCCGCGCAGCCCCGGCAGACCGGCGCCGTGGGCCAGGCGAATCGCCAACGGCCACTGTGGAAATGTTTGCAAAGGCAGCTCGGTCGGCACCGGACGTGGCGTCGCCGGGTCGGTTTCCCAGGGCAGGCGATGAGGGCTGTGTTGAAGATTGTCATAGGCGGTCGGCGGGCGTCCCAGCCAGTCGCCGCCACTGCTGGCCAAGGCGCTGGCGATGCACAGGTTGCCCTGCACCACGAACACGTAGAAACGAGTAAACCAGTCCGCCAGTTGCTGGCCGTTCGCGCCTTGTCCGGTCAGTTCGTGCAGCTCTCGGTCGAAGCGGCGCAAACCGTTTTCCAGCGTCAACAGATGTCCGCGAGCGATACGTTGCATGCGCAAAAACAACGGCAGCGACCGCAGCAGGCGCAGCGGTCGCCAAGGCAAGTGCGGCGTGGCCCCACCGACCTCGCCGGCATAGCTGCTGGCACTGATGCCCCAGTCGGCCAGCCGGGCGAGAAACAGGTCGTTGTTGATATACGAGGCGCCGCCAAACACCGCGGTGAAAGGCTCGTTGTCCTGCAACACTCGTGAATCCCAACGCGCCATGATCGCCGGAATGCTTGCCGCCGCACGACGCTGGGCGTACTCCACCAGAACGCTGGGTTGTGGCGGCAGGATCTCGGCGATGTTGGCGGCGGTCAGGTGGCGGCGCCAGCCATAGTCGCTGATCGGCCGGTATTGCAGCAGCCAGAGTTGCGTGCCGTCCCAGGCCCATTCGACATCACCGGGCACGTAATGGAAGACCCGCAGCACGCCTTGGAGAAACTGCCACAGCGCTTCGGCGGTCAGGCCATGGGCCGGCTTGAACGTGTCGCTGTTCCAAGACTCGCCGAGACGGGAAATGATCGCCCGCTCGGGGCTCACCTTGCCATCGGCCAACGACTCCAGATGGCCTTCGACCCATTCCAGCTCAACCGAAAGGTGGCGCACAAAGGCGATGCCGGACAGCCGTGGCGTGATGAAACGCTGCACCACTACTTCCTCGACGCCCGCCGCGCTCAGCTCGGCAATGCGCGTCGGCACATTGTGTGTTGGCTCGCGCAGGTAGGTGGTGCTCAAGCCCGCATTAGCCGCATCGGCCTGATCCTCCCCGTAACTGGAAGAACGCACGGCCCAGACAGCATCCGGCTGGCTGCTCAGAAAGTCTGGTAAGCGGGGATCACCACAGTCATTGAGTGACAGCGCCGCTGGAACCGGCTGCCCGGCCAGCTCCGCCAAGCGCAAGCGGCCACCCTTGGTGTGCGCGACGAACCCGCGCTCGCCGGACTCCAGCCAGGCGGCGAATTGCTCGGGTGAATCGATCCATGGATAGTGGCCCCAGCCGGGTTTGAGGCTGATGGTCAAGTCGGCACGGGCAAGAATCGCCGACCATGCCGCCGCTTGCGCGACGCCGAGTATCTTGTCCTGATCACCCCAGACCAGCTCGACCGGGTCGCTGATCCACTCCAGCAACGGCAGCGCAGTATCGGCGCGGACCAGATCCCAATGCGGCACAAAGGCTCGGCAGCGGGCATAGCCGGCGCCCATGCGCTGGTACTGCGCGGGCGTCCATTGCTGGCGGGAGAACTTGTCGGCAAACAGCCTTGGCTTGTTCGCCAGCAGCCAGTGGATGGTCTTGCGAATCGGCAGCGGCGACATCAACGCCGGCAGTCGTCGCTGCCACAAGAACGCCCCCACCGGCGCCAGCAATACGCTGCGGCAGAAGTGTCCGGGCTGGCGTTGCAAGGCGTGCAGCACCAGTAAGGCGTTCACCCCGACCGCCATGATCGCGCTGCCCTTGACCGTTGCCGCGAGCAACGCCTGTGCGTAGGCCGCCAGGTCTTCGCACGGGGCCTGGGGGTTGTTGCCGAAGCCGGGCAGCTCCAGCGGCACCACGTCGTAGCGCTTGAAGTGCGGCAACGCGTCGTCCCACCAATCGGCAGCGCTACCGTTGCCGGCCAGCAGGTACATCCTCGGCTTGCTCATGGACAGTCCTCAGGCCAGGTCGCGCAGGGCAGCGTCAAGTGTCGGGTAACGGAACGTATACCCGGCCTGAACGAGACGATCGGGTACCACGCGCTGGCCGTCGAAAAACAGCTGGGCCATCTCGCCAGCCAGGGCGCGCACCGGCGCGGCCGGGATGTGGAACCACACCGGGCGCTTGAGCGCCTGGCCGACGCGCTCGGCGAACAGCGCCTGGCTGACCGTTTCCGGCGCTACCAGGTTGTAGGTGCCGCTCAGGCTTTCGTCCTCGAAGGCACGGGCGATCACCTGGATCACATCGTCGCGGTGCACCCAACTCATGATCTGCCGACCATCGCCCATGCGCCCGCCGAACCCCAGGCGAAACGGAATCAGCAATGGCAGCAACGCACCGCCCGGACCGAACACCACGCCCAGGCGCATCACCACCTGCCGCACGCCCAACTCGGTTGCGGGCCGCGCTGAGGCTTCCCAACGCGAACAAAGTTCGGCCATGAAGCCATCGCCCTGGCTGGCGCTTTCATCGAGGCTTTCGCTGGCGTCGCGCACGCCATAAAAACCGATGGCCGATGCTTGAATCCACAACGCCGGTTTGTGCCGGGCGTTCTTCAACCATGTCATCAAGGCTTCGGTGGTATCGACCCGGCTGGCGATGAGTTGCGCCTGGCGCTTGGAACTCCAGCGGGGCCCGGCTACTGGCGCGCCCGCCAGGTTGATCAGTACATCGAAGGTTTCGTCATGGCCCAGCTTGCCCAGCGAACGCAGGCAGCGGGCGCGGCCGTCAAACAGATAGGCCGCCCTCAATGGATCGCGGGCCAGCACACTGACCGTGTGCCCGGCATCGAGCAATTGGTTGACCAGGGCCTCGCCGATAAACCCGGTGCCACCCGTGACCAGCACGCGCTTGTAGGTACCACCGGCAAACGGGTTGCCGGGCTTGCCCTGGCGCTGCATGCGCAAGGCGGCCAAGCCGTCGCGAATGCCCGAGGCCGTAACCCCAATGGCAAACAACGTCAGCAGCCAGCCGCGCCAGCCCAGGTCGATGGCGCTCAGGCCGGTCGGCAGGCTCGCCCACTGCGCCAGTTGCACGCCGTACAGCGCGAAAAAAGCCCCGCCGTTGACCGCCAGCACCGTGTGCATGATGCGCTCGATGGGCGGCAGTTTGCGGCTACGGTCCTCGACCACGAAATCCCACAGCGTCAGGCCGATCTCCAAGGCAAACAGCAGCGCGATGACAATCGCCCAGGTCCCTTCGAAGGCCAGATGCGCGATACCCAGGAACAGGATTCCGTAGAAACATGAGCGCAGGGAGTGGATGGAGAGTTCCAGCCGCGCACTGTGGCGATAGGGCAAGGCGACGGTGAGTTCGTGGTGATACAGGGTATCCAGCGCACCGAGGATGGCCTGGGCAATCAGCAGGGCAATGGCCCAGTCCAGCGGTGAAAAATCAGGCATGGTTCGACTCACTCGATGTGTTGTCGGTCAGGGCGGTGCGGCGATCATGGCGATAAAGCCAGAACAGCGGCGGCAGTAAAACAAGTAGTGCAAAGCTGTCGAACCACAGGTGCGACCAGACCCGCGCCTGGATGGAAACCAGCATGTCCTGGGGAGCCCAGAGCAGGATGCCGACGATCAGCCAGCCCCAAGGCATGGCACTTTTCAGGCGATCGCCGAGATGGACCAGGGCCAGCATGTAAAACGCATAGCTTTGCAACGTGGCGCCGAACAGCGCCAGCCACCAGACTTGTTGCGTACGGACGGTAACCGGCACGATGTCCGCACCCCAGAACGCCTGCTCGATGGTGTTCAGGTAATCATCGAGCAAGCCGGAGTGACCGGCCCAGGTCAGCGTAAGACCAGCGAGCAGATGCATCAGGGCCGCAGCGTACAGCCAAACGACCAAGGCTTTGCGAAGGGAGCTGGGAGGGACTGGCATTCCGTGTCCTGAAGGCTTGCTTGGAGGCGGCAAGTCTAATGGAAAAGGAGAGGGCTTTACCTGGCTAACAAGCCGGGCGGCGATAAATAAAAACTCACTGCCTGGAGCGCTTGAACCTGAGCCGAACACCGTTGTGGCGAGGGGATCGGCTTGAGGTTGCTCTTAATGAGGCCTGTGGTGCATTGAAACCCGTTTTCGCGAGCAGGCTCGCTCCCACATTGGATCGGTGCCGGCTGAAATATCCGCGACAACGCCAACCACCCTGTGGGAGCGAGCCTGCTCGCGAAGGCGCCAGCCCAGACAACCCAAAACCCGTGGCGAGGGAGCTTGCTCCCGCTGGCCTGCGCAGCAGGCCCCAGCATTCCTTCAGGCACACCACAGGGTTTGCGACTGCTGCGCAGCCGAGCGGGAGCAAGCTCCCTCGCCACA
>NZ_JBHFJB010000044.1:12271-69369 GCF_057334555.1 Pseudomonas sp. AGC41 | reverse complement strand
CTCCCACAGAGGACGCCGCTACGTCTAACCAACCGACAGATCCCGGAAGCACTCCTGTAGAAACTCGACACATACCCGCAGCTTGGCCGACTGGCTGAGCCGGGTCGGGTATACGGCCCAGACATTGGCGCTTTGCGAATAGTCTGGCAGCACCTGGACCAGCCGCCCCTGTTCGAGCAGCGGCTTGACGTCCCACATCGAGCGCAGCAGGATCCCGCCGCCGCTCAACGCCCACTCCAGCACGATCTCGCCGCTGTTGGATGATAACGGGCCACCGACACGTACCGTTGCCTCCTCGCCATTGCGAGTCAGCGTCCACAGGCCGAAGGCATTATTGCGCTCTTTGAGTACCAGGCAGTCATGGGCGTCAAGCTCTTCCAGCGAATGCGGGATGCCCCGCCGTTGCAAATACTCCGGGCTTGCGCAGAGTACCCGCCGATTGCTCGCCAGCTTGCGCCCCAGGTGTTGGTCCGGCAGGTCGTCACCGACCCGTATCTCCAGGTCGAAGCCTTCGCCGACGATATCGACAACGCGGTCGAATACGTCCAGGCGGATGTCGAGCCGGGGATACGCCTGCGACAGTTTGCCGATGGCCGGTGCGACGTGGTTGCGACCAAAACCGAAACTGCTGCAGATGTGCAGAGCGCCGCTGGGCTGATGTCGCGCCTGGGCGATTTCACCGACAAACTCTTCGAAATCCCCCAACAGCTTTTCGGCCCAGACCCGCACGCGCTCGCCATCGTCGGTCAGGGCGATACGGCGGGTGGTGCGGTGCAGCAAGCGCGTGGCGAGCGTCGCTTCCAGTACCGAAATCCGTTTGCTGATATAGGCCGGCGAATAACCCAGCGCTTGCGCGGCACTGGCAAAGCCGTTTTTTCGAACGACGGTGAGAAAGACCTTGAGGTCCTCCGGTAATGGAAACTGATCACGACTCGTGTTCATAAGCCTCACGGCAGCGCTATTCTTCGCAGATTTTGCGAAGAATAGCATCGAACCCGCACGACTCAATCGCCGTATTTATCCATCAGCTTCAGCGTTACCCCGTTCGTCCAGCCGAAGCCATCCTGCAGCTCGTATTCGCCACCACCACCGCCGTTGCCCTGTCCGGACACGTCGTACTTCTCGACCAATTTGTCCTCTTTGAGATAAAGGTCCTGGACCTGCTTCAGAAAGCGCTTGCCAATTTCCCGGGCCAGTTCCGTTTGGCCGTAGCGGTCCAACCCTTCCACCGCCACCCATTGCAACGGCGCCCAGCCATTGGGCTCGTCCCACTGCTGGCCGTTATTGACCTGGGTGGTGGCCATGCCGCCCGGACGCAACAAACCTCGACGCACCGCATCGGCGCTGCGATCGGCGCGTTCGGCAGAGGCCAGGCCAGTGAAGAGCGGGAACAGTGTTGCGGCAGTCAATCCCGGCCGTTGCCGGTTCTGCTGCCAGTCATAGTCCACGTAATAACCACCCTCGGCGTTCCACAAGTGCGTCTCGATGGCGCGCTGGCGTCGCTCGGCACGCTGCCCATAGGCCTGGACGCAAGGCGTGTTCGCCACCGTCTCACAGGCCTTGGCGATGGTGCGCTCCAGGTGGAACATCAGGCTGTTCAGGTCCACCGGTACAATCGATGTGGTTCGAATGGTCGCCAGGTTCTTGCCGTCCCCCAGCCAGCGCGAGCTGAAATCCCAGCCGCTTTCGGCCCCGGCGCGCAAGTCGCGCCAGACCTCCTCCTTGGGTCGCTGCGGCGCCTGTTCGGCGGTCTTCGTGTCTTGCAGCCATGACTCCTGCCGAGGCGTAGCGCTGGCGTCCCAATAGCGATTGAGCACGCTGCCATCGGCGAGCTTGACGACATGCTGCACCGCCTCACCGGCCTTGAGGGCCTGCGCGCCGTCCATCCAGTAGGCGTATTCCTTTTGCAACTGGGGAAGGTAGCGCCCGTAGGCCTGCTCGCCTTCGATGTGCGCCTGCAACTCGACCATGTAAGCAAAGAACGGCGGCTGCGAGCGGCTCAAGTAGTAGCTGCGGTTGCCATTGGGGATATGGCCGTAGGTGTCGATCATGTAGGCAAAATTGTCGGTCATCTGGCGAACCTGCGCCTTGTCGCCGCTTTGCTCCAGACCGAGCATGGTGAAATACGAGTCCCAGTAATACATCTCGCGGAAACGGCCGCCCGGGACTACATACGGCTGCGGCAACGGCAGCAGGCTGCTGTACGGCGGTACCTGGGTGTAGGTTCGGCTGAGCACGGGCCAGAGATTATCGATGTGTTCCTTGATCGGCGCGCCAGGTTCGGGGGCAGGACTTTCAGCCTGGCCGGATTCGATGAAATTGTCTTTTACGAAGGCATCGAGATTGAAATCGGCGCCGTCCCGACGGGCCAGGTAATCGGCGCGGATCTGCGCCGGATCCCGCTTTGGCAACGCATCGACGAAATGTTTCTGGTCGGTGAACACCTGCTGACGCTGCACGGCTTCGAACAGCTCGGGGTACATCTGGTCGGGCGGCTGATTGGCCCGGTCCCGGGCGTCGGCATAACCCCACATGGCGGGAGGTTGGCTTGAACAGGCCGTGCACAGCACGGCAGCAAGAGACAGGCTGGGGAAATACAGTGGTCGCATCGGCGGCTCCATCATTTGTCGTTCCTGACCAACGAGTGACAGAACGAGGTGGAGCGCGGTTCACTCGAAATGCCTTTCCTCACCTCGACGGAACCCCTGCATGACCCCCGCTCTCTATCGCAGGACCAACAGGACGGAGGTGTTGATCATGATTGCCCCAGCAACCGGCATGCGGCACGGTGAGCGTTACGCCGTTGAAAGCATCGAACGCGCGCCTCACTTCCCGGGTTTCTTCCTTGACGGAAAGTATTACCTGGGCCCTGAATTGAATGCGGCAGTGGGCTGGCTGGAAGGCCAGACCTTCCTCTACGACCAGCTCGACCCCGAGGGCGAGCCGGTGTACCCCGGCAGGGTTGCCGGCACTATCGAGGACCTGACGCTGGTAATGGCCGACGGCGTGCGCCTGAAGCTGACCCCCTTGCAGCCCGATATAAATCAGCCCGCGGGCCGCGCCGATAGCGCTGCTCAGACCCAATCGTATCCCCTGGCGGAAAAACTCGTGGTCATCACCGGGGCGTCCAGCGGAATCGGCCGTGCCACCGCCCTGGCGTTTGCCCGGCAACGGGCGCGCCTGGTGCTGGCGGCACGTGATCGCGAGGCGCTCGCCGAAGTTGTCGACGAATGCCGGGCCCAGGGCGCAGCCGCATTGGCGGTGTGCACCGACGTCACCCGCAGCGAACAGATGCAGGCGCTAGCCGCCGAGGCCGCCGCGTTTGGCGCCGGGCGCATCGACATCTGGATCAACAATGCCGGCGTCGGCGCGGTGGGCAGTTTCGAGCAAACGCCGCTTGAGGTACATGAACAGGTTCTGCAGACCGACCTGCTCGGCTACCTGCGTGGCGCCTATGTCGCTTGGCCGTACTTCAAGGCGCAAAAGCGCGGGATCCTGATCAACACGCTGTCGCTGGGCAGTTGGGCGGCCCAGCCCTATGCCGTTGCCTACTCGGCAAGCAAATATGGCTTGCGCGGCTTGTCCGAAGCCTTGCGCGGTGAACTCGGCGAATACCGCGATATCCACGTCTGCGACATCTACCCCGCCGTCATCGACACGCCGGGCTTTCGCGACGGCGCCAATTACACTGGCCATGCGCTCAAGCCACCGCCTCCCGTCTACGACCCGCAGCGGGTTGCCGAAGCGATGGTCAGCTGTGCGCTCAACCCCAAGCCCAGCACCACCGTGGGCAGCGCGGCGATATTGGCGAGAGTCGCGCATTTCCTGGTGCCCGGTTTCCCGCAACTTTCCGGCTGGTTGACGCGTCTGGGCCTGAACCGCAGCCCGGGGTTGGCGGCATCCTCGGGCAACCTGTTCAACCCGCCCAGCGGGCCGCGCAAAATCGAAGGCGGCTGGCGCAAGCCTGCGCAACGACCATCGCCCGTGCTGGTGGCGGGCGCGGCGCTGTTGCTTGGCGGGTGCCTGGTGGCGTTGGGAAGGGAGCGTGGCCGCAGGTGACCGCACAGCGAGGCGATCGGGTCAGTCCTGCGCCGAGCGGAACGCTTCGACTTTGAGCCCGAACCGGCTCGAGCAGCAGAGCGCCGAATGGCAGCGCAGCAAAGGGATGGACCTGACCAGCAACTGGCTGCTCGCCGGCAGCCGTTTCGATGCCATCGTCGCCAACAATGACGAGATGGCCATCGGTGCGGCCATGGCCTTGCAAGCCGGCAAAGCCAAGGGCGAGATTTCGATTGTCGCATCGACGGTTTGCCTGATGGTCTGGCGGCGATCAAACGCGGGATGCTGGTCGCCTCGGTATTCCGGGACCCCAAGGCCCAGGCGACCAGCGCGGTGCAGGCGGCGCTCAAGATGATCAAGGGCGAGCCGGTTGAACCGGAGGTCTGTGTACCGTTCCAGTTGATCAAGCCTGAGCAACTGACGGTGTTCGAGCAGCGCTAAAAGTAGCAGTAATCACCTGAGAAAATGATGGCTCCGTGGCGAGGGAGCTTGCTCCCGCTGGGCTGCGCAACGGCCCCAAAAATCTTGCGGCCGCTACGCAACCGAGCGGGAGCAAGCTCCCTCGCCACGGGTCGATAAGCGAATGACCGCTCAGGCGATGTGCAGCGCCCTGCCCTTGGTTTCGGCGATGGCATTGTTCAACGCCTCCCGGAACAGCGCGACCAGCACATCGATTTCCTCAGCCTGGATGATCAGCGGTGGCAGGAATCGCACAACGGCGCCATGGCGCCCGCCCAACTCCAGGATGACGCCCAAGCGCAGGCACTGGCGCTGGATGGCCTGGGCCAAGGCCGTATCCGCGGCGGGCACACGGGCATCGCTCGGCGTATCGCTGACAACCTCGACGCCCACCATCAAGCCACGACCACGCACCTGGCCCAGGCAAGGATAATCGCCCTGCAACTGACGCAACTGTTCCATCAGGCGCTGCCCCATGACCTCGGCGTGCGCTGGCAGGTGTTCGCTGAGGATATGGCGCAACGTCGCGGCCCCCGCGGCCATCGCCATCTGGTTGCCACGGAACGTGCCGGCATGGGCGCCGGGTTTCCAGGTGTCCAGTTCTTCGCGATACACCATCACTGCCAGCGGCAGACCGCCGCCGATAGCTTTGGACAAGACCAGAATGTCCGGCTCGATGTCGGCGTGCTCGAAAGCGAACAGCTTGCCGGTACGCCCCAGGCCGGTCTGTACCTCATCGATGATCAGTGCCACACCGTGTTTGCGGGTCAACTGGCGCAAACCCTGGAGCCAACGAACCGGTGCCGGGATCACTCCGCCCTCGCCCTGCACGACTTCCACGACCACCGCTGCCGGTGGCAGCACACCCGACTCCGGGTCGCTCAACAGCTGTTCGATAAAGTGCAGCCCGGCATCGATGCCGGCTTCGCCGCCGATGCCGAACGGACAGCGGTAGTCATAGGGGTACGGCAGGAATTGCACATCGGCCATCAACGAGCCCAGCCCCTGCTTCGGCCCCAGGTTGCCCATCAGGCTCAGTGTCCCCAGGGTCATGCCATGGTAACCGCCGGAGAACGTCAGGATCGGCTTGCGTCCGGTAGCGATCCGCGCCAGCTTCAGGGCCGCCTCGATGCCGTCGGCACCGGTAGGTCCGCAGAACTGGATGCGCGCGTGACGCGCGAAGTCTTCCGGCAAGGCGTTGAACAGGTCCTCGACAAAACGATCCTTGACCGGTGTCGTCAGGTCCAGGGTGTGCAAGGGCAGGCCGGAATCAAGTGTCTGGCGCATGGCCGCGATGGCCACCGGATGGTTGTGGCCCAGCGCCAATGTCCCCGCACCCGCGAGGCAATCCATGAACAACTGGCCTTGGGTATCGCGCACATAGAGGCCATGGGCTTCTTGCAAGGCCAACGGAATGCGCCGCGGGTAGGAACGGGCGTTCGACTCCCGGGCCGCCTGGCGTTGCAGATACGGGTTGGTGTTCAGTTCACGCGGCGCTTGCTGGCGAAACTGCTCCAGCGTGAAGGTTGCGCTGGAGGATGAACGGGGCTGGACACTTTCCATTTTGACTCCCTGAGTAACCACTCGGTTGTGGGCGATCAGCCCTGTCCTTGTACCTGCATGGCCTGACGCAGGCTCAGCGGGCGCATGTCGGTCCAGACTTTCTCGATGTAAGCCAGGCACTCTTCCTTGCTGCCCTGCATGTCCACGGTGCGCCAGCCGTCGGGCATGCTGCGGTAGTCCGGCCAGATCGAGTACTGCTCCTCTTCGTTGACGACAACCAGAAACCGCGTATCCGGGCTATCCAAACTCATTGCTTGCTCCTTGACTGGCATGACGGGAAAGACCGCTACGATACAATACTAATGGTAGCGATTCTCATTAATATTTTAAAAATGTTACGTTGCGTGCATGTTTCAATGCCGACGGGCAGTCGCAAGACGGCAGTACGCTGTTTATACTTCGCCCCCTGAACGATAACCCCTCTCGATTCGCGGTCACGGATGAGTCAATGATTCCCAGCCTTGCTCCGCTGCTCATCGGGCCGCTCGCAGCCTTTGAAGAGAAGCTGCAACTGCGCAGCCTCCCGCGCACCGATCTGCCGGCGGCCGTGTTCTTCCAGCACGAGACGTTCAGTGCATTCGTCGACGATCTGCTGGCACGCTACAAGACCGATGAGCGCCTGGCCCTGGTGTCGCTGTGGTCCAAGTGGTATTTCAGTACCTTCCTGGCGCCAGTGATGGCCGCCAGCCTGCTCCAGCAACGGGAGCTACCGCTCGCCCTGGCTGATGTCGGCTTGAAACTCGGCGATGACGCCAGGCCCCAGGCCCTGCATTTGCGTGACGAGGGCCAGATACTCTCCCCGTGCACGGCCTTCGAGCGGTTCCATACGCTCGTCGAAGGTCATCTGGAACCGGTCATCGGGATCCTTGCCAGCGTCAGCCGGGCATCGCCCCGATTGTTCTGGAGCAATGCCGCCAACACCTTCGAATTCGTCACCACGCGAATCGAGCTGCACCCCCTGGCTGAGGCCTCCAGCACCCTGCCGGCCAGGGAGATCCTCACTGCCCGGCTACGCCCCGACGGCCGGCGCAACCCGCTGTTCGCGCCCGTGCGTTACCAAGACATCGGCGAGGACGAGCCGCAGCGCCTGAGGCGCATCTGCTGCATTCGCTACCGCCTCCCCGGCGTTGGCTATTGCAGCAGCTGCCCCCTCGATGAATCCAGACGCCAGGGCCAAGACGTCTGAGCGCAGCCGTCATTTCACCAACTGAAAAGGGTTCTCCGTGGCCCGGTCATAATCGACGAGGTGGCCGTAATCGAGGCGATAGACCCGGTCTGCCACATCGAAATAACGGTCATCATGGGTGATCGCGATGACAGTCCTGCCGGCGGCTTTCAGCTCCGGCAGCAACTCGTTGTAGAACACATGGCGGAAGACCGGGTCCTGGTCCGCCGCCCACTCATCCAGCAGGAACACTTCCCGGCCTTCCATCATCAGCAGCAACAAAGCGAGGCGTTTGCGCTGGCCCTGGGACAAGGCGGTGGTGGAGAGTCGCCCCGCGGCGAATTCGACCTTGTGGGCCAATCCCAAGCGCTCCAGGTAATGGTCCACCCGGGCTTCGAGCCCTTCATGGTCACCCGCCTCGCCCAGCACATCGGCAAACAGATAGAAGTCGGCGAAGATCGCGGCGAAATGCTCCCGGTGCCATTCACTGGTACTGGCGTCGAGTACTACGCCATTGAGTGACACTTCGCCGGAAGCGGGCACGTAGAGGCCGGTCAGCAACTTGGCCAGGGTCGACTTGCCGCTGCCATTGCCACCCACGATAAAAATCAGCTCGCCACGGCGAATCGTCAGGTCGATCGGACCCAGTTCAAATGCAAACTCCTCGTTTTTCCCGGCATAACGGTAATGCACGTCCGTCAGGCGCAGTTCGCGAAACGGCTGCGCCGCTTGCGCCGGGGTCTTGAACTGCACCGTCTCGCCCAGCGCCAGGGCGTCGATGGCTTGCAACGCGACATGGCCGCGAATCACCGCGGGAATGGCGTCGAGGATCATCGAGATGGGTGTGCGCAGGAACATGATCGCCAACACGTAGCCGACCACCACCTGCTGGTCCAGCAACCCCAGCCCCTGGCCGAGAAAAAACAGCGTGCCAATCAACACGAACACCAGCAGTGTCGTCCAATTGAGGTTCACCGCCCAGAGGGTGTCAGCGCGCACCGAGGCTACCAGCGAGGCGCGCGCGATGGGTTCAAGCTTATGCTGATAAAGCAGATGCCGACGCTCGCGGCTGAGGCCCAACTCGCAGCGCCCCTGGATGGTGGCTTCAAACTGCTCGGTCAATTGGTCGTCCTGTTGCCGGACAGCCTGCATCAAGGTCTTTACCTTGCGCCCCAGCAACACATCGAGACCAACGCCAGCGGCGATCACCGCCAGCGTCAGGCAAAAGAACGGCACGCTCAACCAGCCCATGTAGGCCAGCCCCGCCAACAGCAGCAGACCGTTGTACAAGGAGATCGGCAGTTGCTTGAACGCCGTGGCGACGGTGGTCACATCCTTGGTCAGCGCGTTGTAGATACGCGGGCTGCCCAGCCGTTCGACGCGTTCGAGCGCGGTGCCCAGGACCTTGCCCACCAGCCGCAGGCGCAGCTGGTAGACCAGGCGATGACCGATCTGCACCAGCAACCATTGCGAGGTGACCCCGCTGATGAACAACAGCACCAACAGGCCACCGAACAGCAGCAAGCCCCGGCCGAGGTCATCCAGGCCTTGCTCCAGGCACCGGTTGATGTAGCCGATCAGGCCGATACTGGTGGCCGCGCTCAAGGCACTGCTCAGCACCGCAAGGAAGATGCGCCATCGCGCGTCATGCAACAGTTCTTTCAATAACATCATGGGACCGGCACCACCTTGGCAGAGGTTTGCAACAGTAAAGGCAGCAGGTTTTCGACCAGTCGCGGCTCGCCGAGCATTTCATGATGCCCCACGTCCAATGTCCACTGGCTGACCGGTTGCAAGGCATGGCGTTGCCACGGCGCGCGCAAATCGCCGTGGGCATTGCCGCGCCAGAGCCAGACCGGCACATCGACGGTCGGCAACGCCTGCTCGTACAAGCGGGTCTTGATCGCACGATATTGCGCCATCAACGCCAACAATTCCGCGTCGGCCGATTCCCATTGCAGATGCGCGCGCACCTGTTCGTCATCCAATAGCCGGGCGACACCTTCGGCATAGTCAAGGCCGGCCAACAGCCCCGTCAACCGTTCCCGTAGCGACTCGCCGAGCGGCTGGGCGTGGCTGCGGCAATAAAAAGCGAAATCGGCAAGCAACTGGCCGGCTTCATCACCCTCGCCGGCCAGGCTGCGCTGCGCATCGTGATCGAGCACCACCAACCCGGCGACACTGAAACCACTGGCCTGCAGATGCGGCACCAGCAACGTGGCCAGACGCGCGGCCAGGCTCCAGCCCAACAGTACCAGTGGGCGCTCTTTGAGCTGCGTCGGGATACTCGCCACGTATCGGCGCAACAATGCATCCATATCGCCTTCGGCCCAGCTGCTTTCAAGCGCGGCGAGGCCAAACACCGCGACGTCGTCGCGCAGGTTGTCCACCAGCGGCTGGTAGGCCTGCAGATGCCCTTGCGCCCCGTGCACCAGCAACAGCGCCGGGGCATGCGGATCAGCAGCGTTCAGGACTTTCCACGGGCCGCTGCCGATCGCGCCCAGGCCTTGCACGAGGTCACGCACCGTATGGCGTTCAAACAACAGGTTGGTCGGCAGGTTGAGGCCCAACCGTTCGCGAAGCAGCGACACCACCTTGATCGCGGCCAGCGAATGCCCACCGACATTGAAGAAATTGTCGGTGACGCCAAGGTCGTCAAGCCCCAGTACCTCGCACCAGATGGCGAGGATCGATGCCTCCAGCTCGCCGACCGGCGCCACGCGGGCATTGTGCAAACGCTGCCGGGCGCGTTCGAGCAGGTTCTTGCGATCGAGCTTGCCATTGTTGTTCAACGGCATGGCCTTCAGCGCCAGGACAGCGCTGGGCAGCATGTAGTCCGGCAACTGGCGCGCCAGGCTGGCGCGCAACTGATCCGTTCCTTGCGTATACCCCTCCTCCGTGACCACGAAAGCCAGCAATCGGGCGTGGTCACCTTCGCCGTCCAGCAGCACAGCAGCTTGCGAGATGCCCGGCTGGGCCAGCATCGCCTGCTCGACCTCGGCCAGCTCGAGGCGAAACCCACGGATTTTCACCTGCTGATCGTTGCGCCCCAGAATGCGCACGGCCCCATCGGCCTGGCGCAGGGCCAGGTCGCCAGTACGGTACAGTCGATGGCCACTGGCAGGCTCGACAGCAAAGGCGTTGCCACCGACATTGCCGACGTAGCCCCGGCCAACGCTGGCGCCGCTGATGCACAACTCGCCGGCCTGGCCTGACGGTACCGGCCGCTGCCGCTCGTCGAGCAGGTGGATACGGTTGGCACCCAACACCTGGTCCAATGCGCAGCCGCTCACCCCCTGCTCCAGATCGATCGCCCGCCACAACACCCCGACCGTGGTCTCGGTCGGACCATAGTGATTGTAGACACGGCAGGTCGGTCCGGCCTGCGCCAGTCGGGCCAACAGCCCCTCGCCGATTGGCTCTCCGCCCAGCACCAGGACCTGGCGTGGAAGGACGTCTGTGGCCTGCTCGCCCATCAGGGCTTCGAGGTGCGAAGGCACGATCTTGAGCACGTCCAGCGGGTAGCGCCGAAGCTCATCGGCAAACGCCCGCGCATCGGTCACGGTCGCCTGCGCCAGGACATGCACGCAGCCGCCTTGCAGCCACGCCGGGAATAGCACGGTGTTGCCCAGGTCTGCGAGCAACGAGGACACCAGCCCGTAATGCCCGCCCTCGGGCAATTGCAGCGCGCGGGTCACCTGAGTGGCGTAGTGACGCAATTGCCCTTGTTCGATCTGCACACCCTTGGGCTTGCCGCTGGTGCCCGAGGTATAGAGCACGTAGGCCAGGTCCTGCGCTGTGCCGGAGACTGGCGCGGCGAACGCCGGTGCATTGCTCGCCTGCGACCAGCACAGGGTCCGCACCGATGTCTCGGGCAACAGCCCTTCCAGGTGCAGCAACAACGCCGGTTGGGCGTCGTCGAGTATGCCGGCCAGACGCAGCGGTGGCTGCTGTGGGTCCAACGGCAGATACGCGGCCCCCACCTTGAAGCAGGCCAGCATGGCGATCAGCATCTGCGCGCCACGCGGCAGATACAGCCCAACGACCTGCTCGCGGCCCACGCCCGCCTGGTTCAGGCTGCCGGCGACACGGTCACTCAGGGCGTCCAGTTCAGCGTAGGAAAACACCTCCTCGGCATACCGCAGCGCCGGACGCGACGGTTGTGCCTGGGCATGGCGGCGCAAGGTCGCGACGATGTCGAGGTCCGGTCCGAGGGCAGCAGTCTGCGCCGAGGCCAGCCATTCTTCGGGCAGGCGCGCGTCAACCTCAGCGATGAGCCGGTCGGGCGATTGCACCAGTTGGCCAAGCCAATGGGCAAAACGCTTGAGCAGCGCCTGCATCTGCCCCTCGCGATACAGGCCGAGGTCGTAGGCCAACGCCCACTCGCCGTGGCCTTGGGAATCCAGCGTCAATTGCAGTTGCAGTTCGACCGGTGTGTCGAAAGACAGCCACTGCGACAGGTCCAGTTTTGGCACAGGCAAGACCCGCAGGCCGGCCTGGAAGCTGGCCCGCCATTCGGGCAGCAATTGTGCCTGGCCGACATATTCCTGCCAGTCCACGGCGCTATCCAGTTGGCGGGCCAGTTGCCGGGCCAGGTTGGTCAGCGTGCTGTGCTCGGACACCTGCAGGACCATCGGCAAAGTCTGCTCGAACAGCCCATACGCGCCGGACAACTCCTCGTAGTTGTCGCGAGGATCGTGTTGCAACCCCAATTGCCCCTGTTGCTGCCCGTTGAGCCTGCCGAGCAATGAACCCCAGGCGGCCAGCACCCACTGCTCGACGGCCACGCCTTCCCGATCGGCCAGCGCCGTGAGCATCGCCGGCAAGCGCTGCTCAAGTGCCTCGCGGACGACCGCGTGACGGCCGCTGGCAATGCCATAACGCTCGACCAGGCGCATGCCGGGAATGTCCTGCAAGGCCAGGTTGCGCCAGAACTGCGCGCCCTGCTCGGCGTCTTCATCCAGTTGCAGGCCGTTGATCCACTCGACATAGTCGGCGTACTGCATGGGCTCGTCGTCGAGCGCTGCGGCACGCCCGAGCAAGCGCTCCTGCAAGCCGATCAGGCTGCGCTGGTCCAGTGAATAGACCGGGACTGCCAACAGCAAATGATCGTCGCGCAGCCAGGCGAGAATGTCGGGTTGCTCGGCGTCGCAACGACGCCGTGCCGCCTCCAGCCACGACTGTCCATCGTAACCGTCGGCTGCCCGCCCCTGGCGCCAGTCCAGCCGCAGTGCATCAGGTTCGATAACCCGCTGGCGCAGGCCGGTGGCGCCCAGTGGGCGCTCGTAACGCAGGCGTAGCGCCTGATGCTGCGCCAGGGCGTCGCGCAAGCGTTGCTCGACGATACCCTCGGGCACGCCCGCCAAGCGCATGCGGACCCAACGCCAGCCTTGCGGATTGGCCTGGGCCAGTTGTTTCTGTTGCGGTGAAAGGGTCAGTCCAAGATCCATCATGAGGTCAACTCTGCGCAATGCTCTTCGGTCTGCGCAGGCGCAGCCATTACCTGGTGACGACCATAGATCTCGCCCATGGCCACGACAATCTTGCGCTCGCCCTCGAACGGATCCCGGGCATGCGCCGCCAACATGTTATCGAGCATGACCACATCGCCCTGTTGCCAATCGAAACGCACGGCGCAGCGGTCATAGGCGGCATTGATGGCATCGATGGCGGCCGGCTCGAGGTCCGACCCATCACCGTAGAACACCTGCCTGGGCATGGCTGCCTCGCCATCACGCAGGAACTGCTCGCGGATATCGGCATCGAGAAACGCCGGGTGGTACAGCTGGATCTGGTTGAAGAAGCTCTCTTCGCCCGTCAAGGGATGCAGGATCACCGCCGGGCAAACCTGGCGGGTGTGCAGGTCGTTGGCGCCGCGCCATTGGAACTCGATGTTGCTCTCACGGCAGATCCGCTCGACCTCGGCCCGATCCTCGGTCTGGAAGAAATGCTGCCAGCTGACGTCCAGGCTGGCGCTGAAATTGCGCACGTACATCAGCTGTTTGCGCCGCAGGTTTGCCTGCAACCAGGCCGGCAGTTCGCGGTAGACCTGGCGGCTGTCGACAATCGGCGTCGCGCCACCGGAGGTCGCCGGCGTCTCGCAGTAGAACCACTGGCGGCGCGGCCAACGGTGCTGGTGCGCGCTTTCGTTATGGAACAGGATCATCCGGTCCTTGGGGTATGGCGTGGACTTGTAGATGTTCTTGCCACCCTCTTTTTTCGGCAGATCACCGTACTGTCCATACAACTGCGGGCACAGCGCCTGGCAGAACGCCTCGAAATCCGCCGGTGTCGGCAGATCGAAACCACGGAACAGGATGCCGCCATGCTCGCGCAGCCAGTTTTCGACCTTGTCGCGGTTGGCTTCGGCCCAGATCGCCGGGGCCAGCTCACGGTCACGCAGCGACACCAGTAGCGGAAATTTCGCCTCCTCTCGTAGCGGCCGGGCGTCGATGGGCTCACGGGTCGCCGCCGATCCGCTCTGGCGCATCTTGCCCAATTTGCTCATTTTGCGTTGCAGCGGGTTGTCCGTGGACATTGCAGCGGCTCCCTTTACAGTCGGAATCAAGGTATCGATGGGGTTGTCCGGCGCGCCGAGGGCCAGCTCCAGCAGCGATTCGAAGGCATCGCGCAAGCGCTCGACGGTAGCCTGGCGGAACAGGCTGGTGCGGTACACCCAGCGCAGGCTGATGGCATCAACGTCTTCGCTGGCGAAGAGAGCCATGTCGAACTTCGAATGGTGTTGCTCGCCGGCCAGCGGCTCGACCTGCAGATTGCCCAGCTGGCGCTGCTGGCGTGGTGTGTTGTCGAGCACGAACAAGGTCTGCAACAGCGGATGGACATTGGCGACGCGCGGCAGCTCGAGGCACTCCACAACCTGTTCGAACGGCGTGTCCTGCCAGGCGAACGCTTGCAGGCAGACCTCACGCACCTGCAGCGCCAGCTCACGGAAACTCAACTCCGGTTGCAGGCGGACACGCAAGGCCAGCAGGTTGACGAAGAAGCCGATCAGCGATTCGGTGGCCGGATGGTCGCGGTTCGCCACGTCCGTACCAATCACCAGGTCGCGACCCTGCGTCTCGCGTTGCAGCACGGCGGCATAACAGGTCAGCAGCACCATGAACGGCGACGTCCCACTGCCCTGGGCGAAGCTCTTGAGCCGACCGACCATGGCGGGCGACAACTGGAAATCCACCGCGGCCCCGGCGCCACTGTCATGCTCCGGGCGCGGGAAATCGAACGGCAGCGGCACCTGCGCGGGAATGCCGGCCAGGGTCCGTCGCCAGAAATCCAGGCCTTCACGCTGACGCAACCGGACCGCGGCCGACCCTTGCCATACGGCGTAGTCGACGTACTGGATCGGCAACGCTTCCTGGCTCGGTAGCACGCCGGTGCTGTAGGCCTCGTAGCCCTCGATCAGCTCATCGACCAGGATGGCGCCGGACCAGCCATCGGAGGCAATGTGGTGCATGACCATCTGCAGCACATGATCCTCTTCGCCGAGGCGATACAGGACCACCCGCAGCGGAGCCTGGCGCACCAGATCGAAGGGCCGCAGTGCCCTGTCCCGGGCTTCGATCGGCCACTCCGCTTGCGTCGAAGCGAGGGTTTCCAGGGCCACCGTCGATTGCGCGTGGATGCGCTGGCACGGCTCACCCTCTCGCTGGTGATAGGTGGTGCGCAGGATGGCATGCCGGTTCGCCAGCCGTTGCAATGAACGCTCCAGGGCCTGAACGTCGAGTTGCCCACGCAAACGGACATTGCTGCTCATGTTGAAGCTGCTGTCGGCCAGATCCAGTTGTTGCATCAACCAGACCCGTTGTTGCGCCGAAGACAGTGGTTGTTCGATGCCTTGGTCAACCGCTGGAATCGCCAGCGAAGCCAGATCCTGCTGCCCCGCGAGCCCTTCGATTCGCTCAGCCAGTTGCGCCAGCACCGGCGTTTCGAACAGCCAGCGCAATGGCACGTCAAAGCCCTGCTCACGCAAGCGCCCACGCACCTGCGCGGCCATCAGCGAATGCCCGCCCAGCTGGAAGAAATGGCCGTCAACCGGCACATGTTGCACGTCCAGTACCGAGGTCCAGATCTGCCTCAGCAAGGCCTCGCTGGCTGACAATGCGCGCTCGGTCGCTGGTGCGCTGGCGACCACCGCGTGCAGGCGCGGCAACTGCTTGCGATCGACCTTGCCGTTGGTGTTGAGCGGCAGCCGCTGCAGCGCTTGCAGATGCGTCGGCAACATGTAGATCGGCAAATGCGTCTGCAAATAGTCGCGCACAGCCGCCTCGTCAGGTGCGTTTTCAGCCTCCGCAACCCAGAACGCCGCCAGGTGCTCGCCTTGCACGGCCACGACCGCCTGCAGCAGTTGCGGATGACTAAGCAGAACCGCCTCGATTTCTCCCAGTTCGATGCGATAACCACGCAACTTGATCTGGTCATCGGTACGCCCGAGATAATACAGCTGGCCGTCGGGCTGCCAGCGCGCCAGATCGCCGGTGCGATACAAGCGCCCGCCGCCACCGCCGAACGGGTCAGCGATGAAGCGCTCGGCGGTCAGCCCCGGCTGCGCGGCATAACCGCGGGCCAGGCCGTCGCCGGCGATATAGAGTTCGCCCACGCAGCCAGGCGGCACTTCGCACAGGTGTTCGTCGAGAACATGGCAGCGCGTGTTGAGCAGCGGTCGACCAATCGGCGCGATGGGCAGTTGCAGCGCATCGATCGGCGCCTGTGTCGACCACACCGTGGTCTCGGTCGGGCCATAGACGTTGATCAGTTGCGCCACGCACTGCTTCAGCTCGTGCGCCAATTCGGCCGGCACTGCCTCGCCACCGGCCAGCGCCACGCGCCCCTTGAGCACCTGGCGATCGCCTTGCAGCAACATCGCCCAGGTCGCCGGTGTGGCCTGGATCAGGTCGACATTCTTTTCCTCGATCAAGCGCGCAAGCAGCAGCGGATCCTGGCGCTCTTCATCATCGGCGAGGACGACCGCGCCGCCACGCACCAGCGGCAGGCACAGCTCCAGGCCACAGATGTCGAAGGTGACCGTGGTCAAGGCCAGGTAGCACTGCACATTTACCAAGGGCAGCGCCTGTTCCATGGCCAGGAGGAAGTTGGCGAAGTTGCCGCGGCTGATCTGCACACCCTTCGGTTGGCCGGTCGAGCCCGAGGTATAGAGCGTGTACGCCAACTGTCCAAGGTTTCTCGTCAATCTCGGCGCCTGTGTCGGGAATTGCGTTAGCGGCAGGTCCGCCCATGGGCACACGCGCAACAGCGCCGGCAGGTCTGCGCTCGGCGAATCGCAGAGCAGCAGATGCGGCTGCGCCCGGTCGAGAATCTGCGCCTGGCGAGCCGGTGGATGGCCAGGATCGAGCGGCAGGTAAGCCGCGCCGGCCTTCTGAATCCCCAGCAGGCACACCAGCAACCGCTCATCCCGAGGCAGGCAGAAGGCAACCATCGACTCGGCGCCCGCGCCTTGGCCCAGCAGCCAATGAGCGAGGCGGTTGGCCTCGGCATCCAGCGTCCCGTAGCTTATCTGCCGGTCAGCGCAGTACACCGCGATGCGCTCGGGATGCGCAGCGGCTTGCGCTTCGAAGCGCGTCAAGAAATCCGCTTCGCCGGACAATCGCATCGGCTCACCGGCAGTCGCCAGGGTCGCAACGGAGCGCAGCGGGATTTCTAGCAAGCGTGTCTGAAGGTTGACATCTGCCAGGCTGGCGAGCAGTCCCTGATAGTCATCCACCAGCCGCCGGGCGGTGCCCGGTTGCAGCAGCGCAGTCGCGTATTCGACGATCAACGCGGTACTGGCCTCGGCACCACGCCCTTGGGTGAACAGGTTGAAGGTCAGGTCGAACTTGGCGCTCACCACCCCGCCCGGCAAGGCCAAGGCCTGGGCGCTGACGCCGGGCAGGTTCAAGCTGCGGGACTGCTGGTGGTCGACCTGGTAGTTGAACATCGTCTGGAACACCGGCGTGCGATCCAGGCTGCGCTCGATTTTCAGCACGTCGAGCAATTGCTCGAACGGCAGCGCCTGATGGGCCAGGTCTTCGCTCAGTCTGTCATTCAAGGCCCGGACGAACGATTGCAGGCTCTGGCGGGCATCGATCTGCACCCTGTGCGCCAGCGTGTTGACGAACAGGCCGACC
The DNA here is from genome assembly GCF_057334555.1 of Pseudomonas sp. AGC41. Lineage (NCBI taxonomy): Bacteria > Pseudomonadati > Pseudomonadota > Gammaproteobacteria > Pseudomonadales > Pseudomonadaceae > Pseudomonas > Pseudomonas sp. AGC41. The sequence goes on along the minus strand of NZ_JBHFJB010000044.1, from coordinate 51,984 downwards.
AGTTCCTGGCTCTCTGCCGACTCGCGTCCGGCCACTGGAACGCCGACGGCGAAGTCGCTGCGGCCACCATGACGCCAGAGCAGCAATTGATACGCAGCGAAATACACCACGAACGGTGTGACGCCTAGCGCCCTTGCCCGCGCCTCCACACCGGCACTCAGCGTACCGGGCAAAGCGAACTCGTCCCGCGCTCCGGCGTATGCCTGCATTGCCGGCCGAGCAGGTTGTCCGGGCAGTTCCAGAGGCTCGTTGCCCAAACCTTCCAGGCGTTGCCGCCAATAAGCCAACAGCGTCTTGCCGTGGGCCCCGTCCAACTGTTGCCGCTGCGTATTGACCAACGGCAGCAGAGCATTTGTCGAAGGCAGCGTCCGGTCCTGATAGAGCGATGTCAGATCCTCGACCAACAGGCCCATGGACCAACCGTCCACGGCAATGTGATGCACATTGAACAGCAATCGGTAGTCGCCGGGGGCGACACAAAACACATCGACGGCCAGCAACGGACCCAGCGTGAGGTCGAACACCCGCTTGGCCGCGGTGGCGATGGCCGTGTCCTGCTCCGACGCGGTCAGACCGCCGATATCGTGGACATTGAAGATCGCCGCGGGCGCATCGTCCAAGCGTTGCCAGACTTGCCCGTGCTCTTCGTAGAAGCGGCAGCGCAACGCATCATGACGGGCGACCAGCGCCTGACAGGCGCGTTGCAGGCGCGGCACATCCAGATCGCCGCGCAGGGCCAGCAACTGGGTGACGTTGTAGGCGGTTTCAGCGGGATCGAGCTGCTGCATGAACCACACCCGTTGCTGGGCGTGGGACAGCGGCTGTGGTTGCTTCGCCACGTCACTCGGCTCGACCACGGCGACGACCGGCGCCACGATCGGCGTCAGCGCCTTGGCCAACTGCCGAGGCGTCGGGTTCTCCAGCAATTGCCGGGGCATCAGGCGCAGCTCGGCCTGACGCAAGCGCGCGATCAGTTGCAGGCTGAGGATCGAATCGCCGCCCATGGCAAAAAAATCCGCATCCGCGCCCAGCGCGGGTTGGCCGAGCAGCTCGCGAAAGGCCGTCAGCACCGCGAGCAAGGCGGGCTCGGCGCGACAATCGATGCACAGCGCCATGGCCGCCAATGTCGGATGCTGCAAGACATCCCGAGGCTGCAGCTTGAGCCCTTCCCGTGCAGCCAGGCCGATCAATTGCAGGCTGAGAATCGAATCGCCGCCGAGGGCGAAAAAATCATTCCCGCGCCCGACTTGCGCGCAACCGAGAATCTGGCACCACAGTTGCGCCAGGCGCTGTTCGGTCGCGCCGCTCGGAGGCTCGGCGGCTTCAGCGCTCGGCTCATCCGGCGCAGGCTCGGGCAATGCGCGCCGGTCGAGCTTGCCGTTGGCGGTCAGCGGCAGTGTCTCCAGCGCCAGCCAGTGGGCAGGCAGCATGTGTTCCGGCAGTTGACGCTTGGCCTCGGCTTGCAGCATCGCCAAGGCTTCGTTGGTCATCGAAGAGCCTATCCCGGAGGTGAAATATGCCACCAGTTGCGTGCGTCCTTTCACTTCGCAGGCGAGCACTGCTCCTTCGCGCACCTGCGGTTGCGCATTGAGCCAGGCACTGACCTCGCCCGGTTCGACGCGAAAACCGCGGATCTTGACCTGATCGTCCTGGCGCCCGAGGAATACCAGGCGCCCGCTGCGATCCAGACGCACCCGGTCGCCGCTGCGATAGAAACGCTGCCCCTGGGCCGTGCAACCGAACGCGCGCGCGGTCAACCCGGTCTGCCCGAGGTAGCCCTGCGCAACCTGGGGGCCGCCAATCAACAGCTCACCGGCAACCCCGAGCGGTACGGTTCTGTCATTGGCATCGACGATGCGCAACTCGCAGCCGGACAAAGGCTGGCCCAACGGCAGGTACTGACCCGCTTCGAGTGCGTCGGCCCCGGTGATTTCTCCGCAGATCACCCCAACCGTGGTTTCCGACGGGCCGTAGTGATTAAAAATGCGCAGTTGCGGCGCCAGTTCATGCACCTTGGCAAACAGCGCCTGATCGAACCCCTCGCCGCCGAGGATCAGTATTTCCTTGGGCAGAACCCGGCGGGCGTCGTCCAATGCCAGCAAGCCGCGCAGATGCGAAGGCGCGATTTTCAGGCAATCGACGGGATGCTGATCGAGAAAATCAGCCCAGCCGGGCGGATCGAAAGCCAACGACGGCGGCGGCAGTACCAGCGGGTCGCCAGCGGCGAGCGCAGCGAATACCGAGGTCAGTCCCAAGTCCGCGGCGACGGTCGCCAGGGTCGCCCAACGGCTACCCGGCCGGGCGTGCAAGCGCTGGCCGACCGCGCTCGCGTAATGCGCCAGGTTGGCATGGCTGACCAGCACGCCTTTGGGTTGGCCGGTCGAGCCCGAGGTATAGATCAGGTAGGCAGGTAATTGCGGCTGGCTGAGGCTTTCGCCCTGCCCGGCACTGGCATCGACCGACCAGTCGACGTCACTCATCACCAGACGCGCGAGGCCAGCGCCGGTTTCAGGCGCATGCGCCAGCGTCACCCACAGACTCGCGCCGCTGTCTTGCAGTAACTGCGCGAGGCGCTGCGGCGGTTGCGCCGGGTCGAGGAACAGGCAGGTCGCACCCCGCTGCCAGCACGCCAGAGTCGCCAACAGCTGTTCAGCGCAGCGTGGCATGCACAGGGCAACCACCTGCCCGGGTCCGATGCCCTGCCCGGCCAGCCGCGCGGCCATCGATCGACTGGCGGCGCCGAGCGTGGCGTAATCAATCGTCTGCCCAACGCTGCAGAGTGCCGCAGCGGTCGGCGTCTGATTGGCCCAGTGCAACACTTGCCGGTCCAACGGCAACGGCGTCGTATCCAGGGCGGGGCCATGCAATTCGCTGGGTGGCGAAACCAGTTGCAGATCCGCCAGGCGTCGCTGCGGATGCATCGAGCCCTCGTGCAGAATCGCCAGCAAGTCGTCAAGCATCTGCTCGACCGTGGCCACATCAAACAATTCGTCGCTGTACTCCAGCTCGCAGCGCAGCCGCGCATCAGCGCTACGCACCATGCGCAGCGTCAGATCGAAACGCGCATGTCGTTGCGGCGGGTCGAGCACTTCGACCGCCACACCGGGCAAGGCCAGGGTGCGGCTTTCGGGTAGATCAACCTGAACGAACATGACCTGGAACAGCGGGCTGGAACGCTGACGCTCAAGGCTTTCGAGGATATTTTCGAAGGGCAACTGCTGATGGTCGAACGCGGCCGCGACCGTATCGCGGGTGCGCAGCAAGGCGCTGCCGAAGTCCGGGTTGTCCTGCAGGCGCTGGCGGATCACCAGGGTATTGAGCAACGGGCCGATCAACGGCGCCAGCTCCGTCCGGTCACGTTGGGCCGCCGACGTGCCCAGGCACAGATCGGTCTCGCCGCTGTAGCGCGACAGCAGGAAACTGAAGGCGGTCAGGCCATAGATGTACAGCGTTACGCCATGATTGCGGATGGCCGTCTCGACCACCGTTGTCAGGTGTGGCGGCAGTTCCCGGGCCAGGACCGCGCCACTGTGGCGACGTTGGGTGGCCGCAGGGCGCGGCCGGTCCAGGGGCAACGCCAGGGGCGCCGGCGCGTCCGTCAGTTGGCTGCGCCAGAAATCGATGTGCTGCCGACAAGCGTCGCTGTCCAGCCACTCGCGTTCCCATGCGGCGTAATCGGCGTATTGAATGCTCAACTCGGGTTGTGCGGCAGGCTGATTCGAAGCGAGCGCCCGATAGGCCTCGGCCAGCTCAAGGGTGAGTTGCTGGGCCGACCAGGCGTCATAGGCGACGTGATGGATGGTGAAAAACAGCCAGGTGGATTGTTCCTCGGCGTCACTGAACGCTTGCCAGCGCCACGGCATCGACTGAGCCAGGTCAAACGGTTCGGCGAGTTGGCGGGCGTACTCATCGGCGCACCATTGCGCCTGGTCAGACGCCGCCAACGTCAACCGCGCGACGGCTGGCAAGCGGACCTGTTGCGGCTCGCAATGAGGCTGCAATTGCCCGTTGGCATCCGTGGTGTAGCGAGTACGCAGGATCTGGTGGCGGTCGACGACTTGCTGCATCGCCTGCTGCAGACGCTCGCCGTCCAGGCGCCCGTCGAAGCGCAGCACCGAGCACAGATTGTAGAGGGCCCGGCTGCTCAGGGCTTCAGCCGACAGGAAGCGCCGCTGCGCCTGCGCCAGCGGCCTGTGCTCGCCCTCGCCGAGCACGGCGGGGACGATCGGCAGGCGCCAGCTGTCGATGCCCTTCTCGGCCAGGCGCTGGCGAAAGACTTTCTTCTTGTCCGCGGGCAAGGATGCCAGCCGCTGCGCAATCTCCAGGAAAGCTTGTTGCGTCATCGTACTCATCCTTACTCTTCCATCTCTGATAACAGGCGCTGCATTTCGTCCAGGGCTTCGTCGGTCGAAGGCCCCTGGGGCTTTTCGATCTGCTCGGCGAGCGCGGCGATCGTCGGGTTCTGGAACAAGCTGCGCAGCTCAAGCTTGACGCCGAAGCGGCTTTCGACCTGGGTCATCAAACGCATCGCCAACAACGAATGCCCGCCCAGCTCGAAGAAGCTGGTGAACACACCGACTTGCGGCAACTCGAGCAGGTTCTGCCAGATGTCCGCCAGTTGCTGTTCCAGTTCAGTGCGCGGTGCCACGCCCTGGATCGCCAAGGGTTGCGGTGCCGGCAGTGCCTTGCGGTCGATCTTGCCGTTGGCGTTGAGGGCAAAACGCGGTTGTTCGATGAAGCCGGCCGGAATCATGTAGCCCGGCAACACGCCATCGAGATACCGACGCAGCGCCGCCTGATCGACCGGTCCCGGCGTTTGCAGCCAGGCGAACAGGCTCTGGCTGCGCGAATCGATCATCACCACGGCTTCTTCGACGCCTGGGTAACGACGCAGCAGCGATTCGATTTCGCCCGGTTCGATGCGGAACCCGCGCACCTTGACCTGGAAATCAGCGCGACCGACATAGGCCAGTCGCCCATCGTTGCGGCGGCGTACCAGGTCGCCGGTGCGGTACATCCGGCTGCCGGGTTCGCCGGCATAAGGGTCGGGCAAGTACGCCGCCGCCGTGATGGCGGGCGCGTGCTGATAACCACGGGTAACCCCGGAGCCGGCGATATACAGCTCGCCAGTGGCGCCCAGCGGAACCGGCCGGAGCATGTCGTCGAGCACGTAGCAGAGGGTATTGAGCAAGGGCGCGCCGATGTCGGCGACGCCGGACGGCACGTCTTGCAGCGCCTGGGTGGTCGACCAGACGGTGGTTTCCGTCGGGCCATAGGCGTTGATCAACGTCACGCCTCGGCCGCGCAATTCGTTCACCAGTTCACCCGGCACCGCCTCGCCACCGATCAGCCCACGCAACGGCGGCCAGTCAGCCTGGCCGGTCTCCAGAAGGATCTGCCAACCGGCCGGTGTCGCCTGGAACACCGTGGCCCGCCGCAGCAGCGCGAACAGCTGATGCCCATCGACCACCTGCTCGCGCCGCGCCAGCAGGATTGCGGCGCCGTTGACCAGCGGCAGGAACAGCTCCGGCTTGCACATATCGAAGGCGTACGTAGTGCTGGCGAGCCAGACATCCCCGGCACCAAGCGCCAGCAAGCGATCGAGACCGGCCAACAGATTGCTCAGGTTGCCACGGGTCACCTGCACGCCTTTCGGGGTACCGGTGGAGCCCGAGGTGTAGATCACATACGCGCGCTGCCGCGGGTCCACCGGCAACGTCAGGTTGGCGTCGCTGCTGGCGTCCAGCGGCAGTTGATCGAGCAGGACGTGATCGACGCCGGTCAAGGCCTCGGCACAGAAGCTTTCACTGAGCACCAGGGCCGGACGCGCGTGATCGATGATGAAACGCAGGCGTTCGCTCGGGTGTTGCGGATCCAGCGGCAGGTACGCCGCGCCCGCCTTGTGAATCGCCAACAGGGTTGGCAGCAACCACGGGCCGCGACTCAAGCAAACGGCAACCAGATCATCAGTGCCGACATCGCGCGCACGCAGCCAATGGGCCAAGCGATTGCTGATGGCGTTGAGTTGCGCGTAGTTCAGGTGCTGCTCCTGGCAATCGACAGCCAGCGCCTCAGGCGTCAGGGCGGCTTGCCGTTCGAAGCGGGCAATCACGTCCACCGCGGCCGTCAAGGATTGCCCGGGCCGGTTCCACGGCCGCTCGGCGAGCGCATGGTCGGCATTCGCCAGGTCGATGTCCCAGAGGCGCGCCTCGGGTTGCTCGAGCATGCCTTCGAGCAGGTAACGGAACTCATCGGCGTAACGCTGCGCGGTGTGCGCCAGGAACAGCTCGGTGTTGTATTCCAGCACGCATTGCCAATCCTCGCCCTGCTGCTCGATATGCAGGCCGATGTCCACCAGGGCGCTGGCGCTTTCGACGTTCAGGCGCTGTGCCGGCAACCCGGCGAAGCGCTGCTCGAGCGCTGCGTTGGCATCCCGCTGAATCAGGTTGAACAACGCCTGGAACAGCGGCGTGTGGCTGAGATCGCGGCGCACCTGCAACGCTTCTACCAAACGCTCGAATGGCACGTCGGCATGCTGTTGTGCCGCCAGGTGGGTGGCTTGCAATTGTTGCCAGAACTGCTCGACCGATTGTTGCGGGTCGATGTGGCTGCGCAGGACCTGGGTGGTGGCGAAGTAACCGATCAGGTTATCCGTGTGGGCCTGATGGCGATGGGCGACCGGCAGGCCGACCCAGATTTCGCGCTGTCCCGAGTGCCTGGCCAACAAGGTTTTCCAGGCCGCCAGCAACGGCGCGAAAGCGGTCAGGCCGTGGCGTTGTGCCGTTTCGCGCAGGCGCTGGACCAGCGCAGTCGGCAGGTTGAAGCGCAGCCGCTGGCCGTTGTAGCCCTGCTCGGCGGGCCGCGGCAGGTCGGTCGGCAGATTCAGCACAGGCGGCTCGCCCGCCAGGGCGTCACGCCAATACCCCAGCTGCGCTTCGATTCGTGCCTGCCCGGCCGGGCTCTGCCAGCTGGCCGCGATATCGGAGAATTGCAGCGGCAGCGCTGGCAGGCAAGCGTCGCGCCCTTCCAGCAAAGCCTGGTAGATCAGTTGCAGTTCGTTGAAGAGAATCTCCAGCGAGCGCGCATCAGCGATGATGTGATGCACGGTCACTTGCAACACGCTGCGGTCGTGGCCCTGGTACACCCGCACACGCCACAGCGGCGGCGCGGTGAGGTCGAACGGACGCTGCGCCTCATGGCTCAGTTTTTGGGTGAAAGCGCCCGATTGCTCAGCATTTTCCAGTGGCTCGAAGCTCAGCGGCATGACGTCGAGGGCCTCGACACGCTGGCGCGCACCCTCAGCTGTTTCGCTGAACAGCGTTTGCAGGCTGTGTTGACGGGCAACCAGTTGCGCCAGCGCCCGCTCCAGCACGGCCGGTTGCAGGTTGCCAGCCAGGCGCAGGGCCAGGGACAAGTGATAGGCCTGAGTATCGCCCTGCAGGCGATCAAGGAACCACAAGCGTTGCTGGGTGAAATGCAACGGTGCCAAGGGCTCTTCGAAAACACGCAGGATGCCGTCGGCCTCGGTGCTTGCCTGGGCCAGCGTAGCGGCCAGGTCACGCAGCAGTGGTTGCTCGAACACGCTGCGCAATGGCAGGCGCCGGCCATGCTGTTCGGCGATCCGCGCGACCAGCCGCGCCGCCAGGAGCGAGTGTCCGCCCAAGGCAAAGAAGTTATCGTCGGCGCCAACCTCGGTGCATCCCAACAGCTCCTTCCAGAGCTCGGCCAAGGTCAGTTCCCACTCACCCGCCAGCGCGCCATGCTGGCTGTCACGCTGTTGCGGTGCCGGCAAGGCCTTGCGGTCAACCTTGCCGCTCGGGCTCAACGGCAGCGTGTCGAGACGCACAAACTGACTGGGCAGCATGTAGTCCGGCAACTGAGCGCCAAGGGTGTCACGCAGCAGCGCATCATCCAGCGCGTCGCCAGCGTAATAGCCCACCAGGCGCGCCGACTCACCGCTGCCCAACAACACGACAGCCGCCTCGCGAACCCCATGGATACGAGACAACAGCGCTTCGATTTCGCCCAATTCGATGCGAAAACCCCGCAGCTTGACCTGGAAATCCAGGCGTCCCAGGTAATCGAGGCTGCCACTGCTGTTCCGCCTGACCCGGTCGCCGGTACGGTACATGCGCGCGCCGGCCACGAAAGGATCCGGCAGGAACGCCGCGGCGGTCAGGCGCGCAGCGGCAAAATAACCCCGGCCCAGGTTGGCCCCGGCCAGGTACAGCTCACCGGGAATACCAGCGGCCACGGGTTGCAAGTCGGCATCGAGAATGTACGCAGCGGTATTGGCCACCGGTTGCCCGATCGGCACCTCGGCGCCGGCTTCGTTGCCGCTGCGCACTTCAAAGGTGCTGTAGACGGTCGCTTCCGTCGGCCCGTAGCCATTGATGACCTCGGCGCCCCTGCCCTCGATGGCTTCGGCCAATGCGCACGGCAAGGCCTCGCCACCGGAGATGGCACGCACGCCTTGCCAACTGCGCCAGGTATGCGCCACCAGCATCCGCCAGGTGGCCGGCGTGGCCTGCATGACGGTGGGTTGCCCGGACAGCAACAACTGGTCGATGGCCTGCGGGTCCCGCGCCTGTTCGCGATCGGCGAGCAGGATACTGGCGCCTCGGGCCAGGGGCAGGAGCAACTCGACGATGGCAATGTCGAACGTCGCTGTGGTCAGCGCCAGGACCCGGTCCCGGGCCGTCAGCGGCAGGACCTGCTCGACCGCCAGCATCAGGTTCATCAGGTTGCCACGGCTGATCGCCACGCCTTTGGGCTGGCCGGTGGAACCCGAGGTATACAGCACGTAGGCGAGCTGACCGGCGACGCAGGTCACGGCATGGAAGGTGTCGGGTGAAGCGCTGGCTTCAATGTCGAGCAACGGCAGGCCGCTGTTCCACTGCGCCAACACACCGAGACTCGCTGCCGTGCCCAGGCACAACGTGGGCCGGGCCGCTTGGAGAATGTAGCGGCCACGCTCCGGTGGCGTGTCCTCGGCCAAAGGCACATACGCAGCGCCGGCCTTGAGCACGGCCAACATGGCCATCGGCAGGCGCGCGTCGCGGGGCAGGCTCAGCGCAACGCGGTCTTCGACACCGACGCCCTGGGCCTGCAACTTCGCCGCCAGCCGCTCGGCGGCCTGATCCAGTTCGGCGTAGGTCAGCTGTTCATTGCCTGCGACGACGGCAATCGCGGCGGGCTGGCGGGCAACCTGAAGCGCAAAGGCCTGGAGGATGTCCTGATGCCCCTTCACCGCACGACCATCAATCCGTGCAAGATCCCGCTCGGCCGGCTGCCATGCCAGCTCACCCAACGGCTGATCGGACTGCTCGATCAAGGCGTCGAGTAACGCCAGGTACTGTGCGGCCATCGCTTGCACGGTCTGTTCACGGAACAGATCGCTGCTGTACTGCAAGCTCAGGGTGATGCCGTGCTCGCTGTCGCGCACATCCAGGTGCAGGTCGCACAGCGCGCTGTCCGGACGGTTGTCCAGCGGTTCGGCAATGACGTCGGTGAGGTCGAAACGCTCCAGGGCATTGCCCGGGAAATAGTTGAACATGACCTGGAACAGTGGGTTGTAGCTGACCTGCCGAACCACGCCGAGCTGTTCGATCAGGTAATCGAACGGCAGATCCTGATGGGACTGGACCGACACGGACAGCGCCTGCAGTTCGCTCATCAGTTGCAGCAGGCTGCGCTCGCCGGAAAGTTTCCGGCGGTACACCAGCGTGTTGACGAAGCAACCGACCAGAGGCTGCAACACCGCATGGTGCCGGTTGGCCGCTGGAACACCGACCAGAATGTCGTCTTCACCGCTGCGACTGCGCAGCAGCAACTGGAAAGCGCTCAGCATCGGGATGAAGTTGCTCCAGCCGTGGCGAGCGCTGAAAGCCTTCAGGCGGGCCGCCAGGTCTTCGGGCAAGCGTCGCTCGACACGTCCTCCGGCCTGGCTGGCCTGGGCAGGCCGGGCAAAATCAGCCGCCAGGTCGAGCACCGGCAGTTCACCGGCCAGTTGCTCGCGCCAGTAAGCCAGCTCTTGCGCGCACGCCTTGCTGCCCATCCACTGGCGCTGCCAGACGGCGTAGTCAGCATATTGCATCGCCGGGGCGAGACGTTGAGTCGCCTGGCCCTGGCGGCGGTTGCGATACTGCTCGCACAAACCGTCGATGATCAGTTGCAGGGACCAGCCATCGGCAACGATGTGATGGCAGTTCAGCGACAGGACCAACACCTGCGGCGCCAGGCGATACAGCCGGGCGCGCAGCAACGGCGCCGCTTCCAGCGCAAACGGGGTCATTGCATCCTGACGCAGCCGATCGTGCAGCGCTTCCTCGCTCGCCACATCGATCACCGGCAAATCAACTTCGGTCTGCGCCAGGAGCACCTGGCTCGGCCCTTCGGCCCCGCTGACAAAGCCGCTGCGCAGCACCTCGTGCTGGTCGACTACCGCTTGCAATGCCGCATGCAGATCAGCGACATGCAACTCGCCGGTCAGGCGTACCGCGCCCGCCAGGTTGTACGCCGGGCTCTGCGGATCGAGTTGCTGCAAGAACCAGAGACGTTGCTGGGCAAACGACAGCGGCAGCTTTTCCGGTCGTGGCAGCAGGGTTGGCGACGGTTTTACCGCACCGGCCTGGCTTTCCAGCCAATCGGCCATGGCGGTGATGGTCGGACGCTCGAAGACCACGCGCAACGGCAAGTCCTTGCCTGTGAGTTTGCCGATCAGGCCAATCAGTTGGGTGGCCAGCAGCGAATGGCCGCCGAGCTCGAAGAAGTTATCCTCGACACCCACCTGGCCGAGGCCGAGTACGCTTTGCCAGGCTTCCACCAACTGCCCTTGCAATGCGCTGCTGGGTGCCACATAGCGGGCCTGGCTTTGCGCGGCGAAATCCGGAGCGGGCAAGGATTTGCGATCGATCTTGCCGTTGCCGTTGAGCGGGAAACGCTCCAGGAACACGAATGCACTCGGGATCATGTAGGCCGGGAGATTGCCCAGCACATGCTCGCGCAACGCCTCGATGCTGCACGCGACCTCGGCCACGACATAAGCCACCAGCACCTTGGAGCGCTGCTGGTCGTCGCGGGCCGTCACCACCGCTTCCCGCACCCCTGGGTAACGGGTCAGGCAGGCTTCGATCTCGTCCAGTTCGATACGGTGCCCGCGAATCTTGACCTGGTGGTCGGTGCGTCCGACGTATTCCAGATCGCCATTGGGCAGGAAGCGCGCCAGGTCGCCGGTGCGATACAGGCGCGAACCGTCGTTGGCAATCGGGTCCGGCAGGAACACCGCCGCCGTGCGCGCCGGGTCGGCCATGTAGCCGCGCCCGACGCCGACACCGGCGACGAAAATCTCGCCCACTGCGCCAACCGGTATCGGTTGCAGATCAGCATTGAGCAGATACAGGCGATTGTTCAGCGTGGCGCGCCCGATCGGCACGTTGATGCGTTGCTCCGGCAAGCGCTCCAGCAGCGGGTGGAAGGCGACGTCATCGGAGCATTCGGCCGGACCGTAGGCGTTCATCAGCGGGATTGTCGGATAGCGCTCGAACCAGCGTCGGGCCAAGGCTGGCGGCAAGGCCTCACCCGTGGCGAGCACCCAGCGCAGGGGCGACGTCTCGAGGCCGGCGTCGAGCAGGCTTTGCATCAATGACGGCACCGCTTCGAGGATGCTGACGCCGTGCCGGCCGATGGCCGTTGCCAGCGCCTCGGGGTCCTGCACCACACAGTCACCGAGAATCACTGTGCGAGCGCCCAGCACCAGGCCCGCGAGGGTTTGCCAGACCGAGATGTCGAAGCACTGCGGTGCGGTCTGGGCGATCACGTCATTTGCATCGAGCCCCAGCCCCGGCAGTTTGCCGAGAATATTGTTGAGCATGCCCGCCTGGGCCACCATGGCGCCCTTCGGCGTGCCGGTGGAGCCGGAAGTGAAGATGCAATAGGCCAACGAGTCGCCGCGTACCGCGATGTTCAGGTTTTCATCGCTGTAGCCGCTCAGCACCGAGGGGTCATAACGCACGGCCTTGGGCCGCTGTTCGAGCAGATCCAGTGCCTGCATGGCCAACTCGCCCTGCCCCGCGCTGTGCACCAGCAACGGCGTGCGGCTCTGGCGCAGCACCTGGGCCAGGCGTTGGGCCGGGTTGCGTGGATCGAGCGGCAGCCACCCGGCACCGGCCTTGAGCGTGGCGACGATCATCACCACCAGGTCCAGGCCGCGCTCATCGAACACCGCGATCAGATCGTCGCTGCTCACCACCTGTGCCCGCAGGTGCCTGGCCAGTCGGTTGGCGGCGCGGTTCAACTGATCGAAGGTCAGGCTGTGCTCGCCATGCACAATGGCAACGCGCTGCGGAGCCTGGCGAACCTGCTGCTGGAAGCGTTCGATGAGCAACGGTTGCAGCAGTTGTTCGTCGGCCGCCAGGCCCCCACCAGCCCAGACCTGGTGCTGATGGCGGATTTCACTTTCATCGAGCATCGCCAGTTGGTGCAAGGGCGTTGCGGCGTTCGCGCCCAGGGCCTGGCCCATGTTCAACAGCAGGGCACGGAAGTGCCGCAGCATCTGCTCGACTTCTTCACGCAGGAACCAGTCGGTCTGGTAGGTCAGTTGCAGGTGCAGGCGTTCGCCCGGCACGATGACCACGGTGATCGGGTAATTGGTGTGGGTACGGTTGGCCATGTCGCTGATCAGGTAGTCCAGCTGCCCCTGGCGAAGGTCGGCGGCGATGGGCGCGTTCTCGAACACGAACAGACTCTGAAACAGATCCTGGCGCTGGACGTCGCTCCAGCGCTGGATATCAGCCAGGGACACACTCTCGTGTTCACGCAGGCTCAGGTTCTCGGTCTGCAAGGCTTTCAGCCACGGGCCGAGCGCGTCATCCGGGCGCCAGCTCCAGCGCAGCGGCAAGCTGTTGATGAACAGGCCGACGATACTTTCCATACCTTGCAGGTGGACCGGACGACCGGCGACGGTGATACCGAACACCAGGTCGCGATCGCCGCTGTAGCGCGCCAGCAAAAGCGCCCAGGCACCCTGGACCAGCGTGTTAAGGGTCAGGCCGTGCTGCGCCGCAACGTTTTGCAGTGCCAAGGTCTGCTCAGGCTGCAGGAACTCGACACAATCCTCGACCGGTTCACTGGCGCCCTGGATGCGGCCGGCATGGCCGAAGCCGAATTCGTTGGGCGTGTCGAACCCCGCCAGGCGTTGCTGCCAGAAGGCCTGGTGATCTTCCGGCTTCTGGGTTTCCAGCCAACGAATGAAATCGCGATAGGGACGGGGCGCCGGGAGGTTCAATCGACGGCCTTCCTGGGCGGCGCGGTAGCCGTTGAGGAAGTCCATCATGATGATCGAGAAACACCAGGCATCCATCAGGATGTGGTGGTAGCTGCGTACGAACTGATAAGTGTCGGGCGCCAGCTTGTACAGCCTGACCCGCATCAGCGGCGCCTTGGTGAAGTCCAGCCCTTCGGCGCGTTCCGCGCTGAGCAACTGCTCCAGGCGCGCGTGCTGCTCGGCCTCGCTCAGGTGCGACCAATCCTCATAAGTGATCGGCAGTTCGACCTGCTTGTGCACCACTTGCATCGGGCGCTTCTGCTGCTTCCAGACGAAGGAGGTGCGCAGCAGTTCATGGCGTTCCACCACTTGCGCCCAGGCCTGACGGAATGCCGCCAGGTCGAGGTTCGGCATGACCATGACGTGTCGGTACTGCAGCAGATACATGCCCTTGCCCGGGTGCATCAGGCTGTGGAACAGCAATCCTTGCTGCATGGGAGCCAGCGGGTAAATAGCTTCGATATTGCGCGAAAGAGCTTTGACCTTGTCGTTCATGCTGACGGTATCCGAACCTGTAATGTTTGGGGACGCAGAGGTTTCACTGTTCGAGTTGTTCGAGCAGCCCCAGGAATTCATCGTCGGACAAGCCTGAGTCGGCGAAATCCGAAGCCGTGGCGCGGCCAACCGAGGGCGCCTGGCAATGTTCCAGCAAGGCTGTGAGGCGCTGCTGGAACTGCCGCGCCAACTCGCTCACCAGCGCCGGGTCATGGACCTGCGGCGCATAACGCCACTCCACGTGCAGTTGCCCTTCGTTGACCAGCGCCGTCACGTCCAGCCAATGCGTGCGGCGCGTGCTCTCGGCGCGCATGCCTGGACACACCGGTCGCGCCAGGCGCCAGAGGCGTGAAGCGCCGATCCATTGATCGACCCGCCCCAGGTAGTTGAACGTCAACAGCGAGGCCGCAGCCAGGCCGTGCGCCGGGTCCTGGCGCAACAGGCCGTAGCCGATGCCTTGCTCGGGTACGCGGCGCAGGGCTTCCTTGGCCGCGATTATCGAGGGTTCCAGATCCCAGGAAATGTCGACCGCCAGTGGATAGCGGCTGGTGTGCCAACCGATCGAGCGGGACAAATCGGGGGCTTGCTCCCAGCCGCTGCGGCCATGGCTTTCCAGCTCAAGGGTGACGCGCTCGCGACCCTGCCACTGGCCGATGACGCCGGCCAAAGCTGCTACCAGCAAATCCTGGACCTGGGTGCCGTAGGCCGCGTGGCAGTCGCCCAACAACAACTGCGTCTGCTCCGATGAGAGTTGCGTGTCCAGCGTGCGGCTTGCGCCGTAGGTATTGGCCTGTTCGGGGACGACGCCTTCTGCGCGCAGTTGTTCGTGCCAGTAATCAACCTGGGCCAGTACGGCGGGCTCGCGGCGGTGCTGCTGCAGGGCCTCGCTCCACACATGGAAACCCGCCGAGACGGCCGGCAACGCCACGTTCGGTTGCAGGTAGAGACGTTCCAGCTCTTCCAGCAGCACCTGCCACGACACTGCATCGACGAGCAAGTGATGCGCCGTGCACAGCAGCTCCCGGCTCTGGGAGAAATACACCCAGCGAATCAACGGCGCCGTTGCCAGATCGAAACCTTGCTGCCAGTGCTGCAACAGCGCTTCGCTCAGGGGTTGCTCCTCGACATGGAACAACCCGTCGACCTGGGATGGAGAGAACGCCTGATAGCGTTGTTGCCAGCCTTGCGCCGAGGCTTCGAAGATCAGACGCAAGCTGGCGTGACGCTGCAACAGCGCGCCCACGGCCTGGGTAAACCGCGCCGGTTCCAATGGCTGGTCCAACGCCAACAGCAACGACTGGTTCCAATACCCGGGCTGGCTTTGCTCTTGGGCGAAGAACCATTGTTGGATTGGCGTCAAGGCAAATGCGCTGGTGGGCTCGAGCTCGGATGGCTTGGCACCCTCTTTCGTCGCGCCCAGGTCAACCACCTGTTCGGCCCAGCCGCGCACGGTCGGGAACTCGAAAATCTGCTTGGGCTTGAGTTTCAGGCCCTGCTGCTTGGCCCGGGCGATGATCTGCAGACTCAGGATCGAGTCGCCACCAACGCTGAAGAAATTGTCATCGACCCGCAGCTCGGGGTTATTGAGAATCTCCCGAGCGATGTCGAGCAAGCGCTGTTCGAGACTGCGCTGCGGTGTCTGCACCACTCGCGCCAAGGCCCGCACGGTCTGTTCGGCGAACAGCTGCTTGGGCGTCATCAGGATGTTCTGCTGGCGCGCCAGGGCAATGATCTGCAAGCCGAGGATCGAGTCGCCGCCCAGGGCAAAGAAGTTGTCATCGGGCCCCAGGTCGGAATTGCCGAGCAGCCCGCGCCAGATGTCCAGCAGTTCGCTTTCGACCGCGTCCAAAGGCTGACCGAGGGAAGTCTTCACCGGTGCTTGGGCCGGCGCCTGGTCGGCCCGTTGCAGCAATGCCCGGCGATCGACCTTGCCGTTGGGCAGCAAAGCGAAACCCTCGAGACAATGCCACTGGGCCGGTTGCATGTAGTCCGGCAGCTGCGCTTGCAGGGCAGCTTGAATCTCTGGCAGCGCGGCCGATGACGCGACCAGGAACGCCACCAGGCGGTTCCCCGTCAGCGGCAATGGACTATTCAGCACCTGTACATCGCTAACCTGCGGCATCGCCCGCAGTCGTGCCGCGACCTCCGCCGGCTCGACCCGGTAGCCGCGGATCTTGAGCTGCTCATCGAGCCGGCCGAGAAACTCCACCTGCCCTTGATGATTGAGCCGCACCCGATCGCCAGTGCGATAGCCATGGGCGCCGAAGCGGGCGCGGTCGGCATCGCTCGCGCTGAGATAACCCAGCGCAACCGTCTTGCCCTGCACGCAGAGCTCGCCACTCACGCCTATTGGCAGCAGCCGACCATCGGCGGAACGGACGCTGACCTGGACATTGGGCAGTGGTCGACCCAGCGGCGCCGCGCCATTCATATCGACCTCATGGGTCAACACCCCGACGGTGGTTTCACTCGGGCCGTAGTGGTTGACGATGCGCAGGTCCGGCTGCAATGCGCGCAAGCGCGAAACCAGCTCCTGGCCCAGGGCCTCGCCGCCGGTCACCAGGCACTGGCGCGGCAACAAGCGCTGCGGATCATTGGCGACCAGCAAGGCGTTGAGGTGCGACGGTACGATTTTCAGCAGGTCCACGGGCTCGCGCTCAAGCACCGTAGCCAGCTCCTCGGCATCGAAGGCCAGTTCCTCGGCCAGCAAGCGCAGGCGCCGACCACTGAGCAATGCGCCAAACAACGCCGTGTGCCCCAGGTCGGTGGCGCAACTGGCCAGGCTTGCAAGGCTGGCATCGGCGGACAGGTCCAGGCGCACAAGGCAGCCGCTCACGTAATGGATCAGGTTGGCCTGGCTGACCGCCACGCCCTTTGGCCGTCCGGTGGAGCCTGAGGTGTAGACGACGTAGGCCGGCAGGTCTGCGGCCACGGCTGCGCGCAATGGCGATTCGCTGGACAACGGTGCAGTTGGCAGCGACAGCCACCGTACCGGTTCAGGCAGCCATTCGGGACGCTGGCCCTCGCCCACCCAGACCCGGGGCGTTGCATCCTCGCAGATGTCCTGCAAACGCGACTGCGGCCACTGTGGATCGAGGGCCAGGTAGGTGGCGCCGCACTGCCAGGCCGCGAGCATGTGCATCACCAGTTCGCGGCTGCGGGGCAAGCACAGCGCGATGCGTGCACCCTCCAGGTTCGCGCCTGCCTGCAAGCGCTCGCCACGGGCAACCACCGCTCGGCCCAGTTCGGCATAGCTCAATGTGCCTTGTTCGTCTTGCAGGGCAATCGACTCAGACTTGTGGGCGCACTGCTGGGCGAACGCCTGCCAGGCGTTGCTGACCGGGACCGGCATGTCTTTGCCACTGAGGATCGATTGGTGCGCGGACGGCAGCCAGTCGAGCTGGGCAAAAGGTACGTCCGGCTGTTCGATGACCGCGTGGACCAACGCAACGAACTGGTCACAATAACCCTGGACTGTTTCGTGACGGTACAAGGCCTTGCTGTAACGCCACCGACAGAGGAAACCTTCTTCGTCATCCACCACGACCATGTTCAGTTCATGGGCCGCTCCACGCTGTTCCGACAACACCGGATCTACGTACTGATGAAAAGGCGCAGTCCGTTCCTTGTTGAGCGTGAACATGTGCTGGAACAGCGGCGCCTTGCCCGCCTGACGCTCGAGGTTCAACTGCTTGACCAGGCGCGAAAACGGGTAGTGTCGGTGCGCGAGGGCCTGCTTGACGGTGGCGTCTACCTCGCGGGCCCAGTCACGACTTGAAAGGTCTGGCTGCAAGCGACAGCGAACCGGCAGCGAGTTGACCAGATAACCTGGCAAATTGAGGTGTTCGCGTCGCAAGCGCAGACCGCCGGCCGTACCCAGAACAAAATCGTCTTGCCCGGACAACACCCCGAGAAACTGTTGAAACAGCGAGAACCACCAGACGTAAGGCGTCACGCCCCACTCGCGGGCCCGGGCCCTCGCCCGCGTCGTGGTGGCGGGGTCGAAGCGAACCGGCAGCTCCATTCCTTCAAATGAGCGGTTACCGCCAAAGGCGAAATCCGTCGGCAACTCCAGCGTCGGGGCTTCGCTCAGTTGCGCCTGCCACCATGCCAGCTCCGCAGCTTCAGTCGCCTCGCTACGCACGTGCAGCTCACTGTTGTAGTTGCGATAGGCATCAGGATTGATTGCAGGCAACGGCTGCCCATCGACCTGTGCGAACAGCTCGTTGAGCACGATATGGAACGTGGCCGGGTCGGCAGCGATGTGATGGATCACCAGCAGCAGCGTGAGCTCGGTATGACCGTCCCGGGCGTTGCTCAGCACCACGCCTCGGCTGACTTCCCCGGTCTGGAGATTGAAAGGCCGGTCGGCCAGTTCGGCGATGCATTGCTGCAAGGTATCGGTGTCCGCCGCCTGCAAGGCCACCCACTGCAACGGCTGGATATTTTCGCTACGACTCCACTGCACCAGGTCGCCGTTGCGTTCACCGTACGCCGTGCTCAACACCGGGTAACGCCGCTGAATCGTGGCCCAGGCGTCTTGTAGGCGCCGGGGCAAGTCCTGCGTTACGAACTGCGCCTTGATTCGTCCTGCGTAAGCAAGGTTATAGGCACAACTGTCGGGTTCCAGCCGCTGAAGAAACCAGAGCGCCTGTTCATTGTCGGTCAGTGGCCGCGCATCAAAATAATCGGGATGCAGGGCCAGCCATTGCAGCACCTCGTGCTCTTGCGAACGGAGCTCAGCTTCAAGTTCATCCGTCAAAGCCCCTTGCGACCCGGGGACGATGTCCAGTTGACCTTCGGCTTCAGATAGGCGAATTCCACGCAGCCAGCAGCGATGCATCAGGCGATCGAGCATTTGATGTCCTTCATTTTGCTTGTTTGGAATAAGCCACCCAATGCGGCGGCTTAATGCAAGAGCGTCGGGCTCAACCCGCCGGAGCAGGCTCGGCCATGGCGACCACGACCTTGCGCGCGCCCTGGAATGTCGAGCGTCCGTGGGCGACCAGCATGTTGTCGAGCATCAGCACGTCACCTGCCCGCCAGGGAAAACGCACCTGGCAGCACTGCAAAACGCCACGTACATGCTCAAGGGCTTCCAGCTCGATGGGTGAACCGTCGCCGTAGAAGACGTTACGCGGTACACCTTCTTCGCCGACGATGGAGATCAGCGTCTCACGTACCGGTGCAGCGAGATTGGAGATATGAAACAGATGCGCCTGATTGAACCAAACCCACTCCCCGGTCACCGGGTGCTGGGCCACGGCCTGGCAGACCTGACGCGTGGACAGCTCGCCGTCATCCTTCCATTGGAACTGGATGTGATTGGCGCGACAGAATTGTTCGACCTGTGAGCGATCTTCAGTGCTGAACGCCTGCTGCCAGGGCAAGTCGAGGCCGTTGCCGTAGTTGCGCACGTACATCAGGCGTTTCTCGGCGAAGCGCTGGCGGATCGCCGGATCGAGCTGTTGGTAGACCTTGCGGCTATCGGCAATCGGGGTTTCACCGCCTACAGCAGAAGCCTGTATGCAGTGGAACCAGATTTTCATCGGCCAATTAAGCGAATAGGACTGCTCGTTGTGCAGCGGGATGACCTGGTGGGCCGGGTATTCGGTGGAGGTGTATACGCGATTGTTGAGCTTGGTGCGCGGCGTGGAGGCGTAGTCGTAGCTCAGCAGCTCATGCCCGAAACCGCGGGCAAACTCCTCGAAATCGGCCTCCCCGTTGAAGGCAAACCCGCGGAACAGGATGCCGCCGACACGTGGCAACTCGGCCTCGACTGCCTGCAGGATCTGCGCTCGGCTATCCTGCCAGCGAGCACCCGTGGCTGGTGCTTCGAAAATGAACGGCAAGGTCAGCTCGTTGCCCGGTACGCCTTCCGTGGATTGAACCTGTGCACGCGCCAAACCAGTTTCCATTTTCGTGATCCCTCGCCATTCCGATGCGTGTTTTTTTCGAGAGCACAAACTAATACAAACGAGTAACAACCGCAATAGAGAATGATTGTCATTAATGACGATAGTATGACAGCCAGCACGATTCACTTGCCTTGGAGCACACTCTCACGCTCAGCGATATGGGACATCAGCAGATAAGCGGACCCCAGCAGGCCTTGCATCGTATCGGCATAACGACTGCGGTTCAGGTAGAGAAACTGACGGTTCTTAACGGCGAACAGGTTCCGCCATTGAGGGGACTGGCGGAACGCGGCCGTGCTGGTTTCCGAGTCGAGCAGCTGCTCATAGGTGTCGATAATGAAATCACTGTCGAAGTCACCGATTCGCTCCAGACTGTAGGGCACATTCTGGCGCGCCTCGCGATACGCGGCGACACGCCCCAGGCCGAAATCAGCGATAACGTCATCCATCCCGCCACGGCCGATCAACTGGAAACCATCGGTATAGACTTCCAGAGTGGTAACCGTGATGCGCGCAGGGTCCTTGACCCGTTTCTTGAACTCGCTGACCACCCATTGGTATTCGCGGAGCATCTCTTCATAGCGCTGTTGCTTGCCGACCAGTTCGGCGAGTTCCTTGGCGTAGGTCTTGATATCGCTCTCTCGCGACGGCAACAGAACGACCGGGGCAATCTTGCTGAGCTTGTCCTTGAGGTCGGCATGATAGGACAGGCCGATGATCAAGTCTGGCTTCAAGGCAGCAATGGCTTCCAGGTCAGGCGACTGGTGCGAGCCGATGTATTGAATGCCCGTCACATCGAAGCGCTCCTGCGCGCCGCGAAACAGCACATCCGAAAACAGTTTTTTCCGTCCCGTCGAGCCGCAGGGCTTGATACCCAACTCCAGCAGTTGCGTGGTCAGGCTGAAATCATGCAAAGACACGATGCAACGCGGTGAAACGGGCACTTCAACCCGGCCGAAACTGTTCTCGAACACCTTGGTTTCCGCCGCGCCAGCAGGCATCGACAGCAATGCCAACGACACGCACAGCATGCCGAGCAACCCTTGGAATATTCCCTTCACCCTTCCCCGCACGCGCTTGCCTCCAGATAACTTCAATATGAACGTCGCGGTGTTCTCAGCGACTGCGTTGACGCGCCAACAAGACGATCAGATATGGCGCTCCGATGATTGCGACCACCAGCCCCGCCGGTAATTGCAACGGTGGGAAAAGCCCCCGCCCCAGTGTGTCGCCCGCCAGCACCAGCAGCGCCCCCATCAACGCGGATAAAGGCATCAGGGCGCCGTGGCGATCACCCGCCAGTTGGCGCGCCAAGTGCGGGGCCACCAGGCCGACAAAGGTCATGGTGCCGACATTCGCCACCGCTGCCGCCGTCAGCATGACGCTGCAAAGCAGCAGGAAAGCCATGACCCCCGTCACATTCAGGCCACGACTGAGGGCGACCTTTTCACCCAACTGCAACAGGTTCAACTGGCGATGGAAGAACAGCAACGGCGCCCCCGCCAGCAGCAACCAGACGGCGAGGCTCTGAACCTGAGCCCAGCCGGCCCGATGCAAGCTGCCGCCCAGCCACATCAAGGCTGACTCGACCTGGTCGATATTGCCGTAAGTGATGAGCAGGTCGGCAACCGCACTGAGCATGGCGGTCAGCCCGACGCCGACGAGGATCAAGCGCAGCGGCGAGATGCCCTGACGCCACGACAGCAACGCGACGAAGAACGCCACAGCCAGCCCGCCGGCCAGGGCCGCCAACGGATACAGCTCCAACGGCAGCAGCGTGGGCCAGAGCACAATGATCAGCAACATGGTGACGCTGGCGCCCGACTCCACACCCACCAGGCCCGGCGCCGCCAGGGGATTTCGGGTCAACGATTGCATCAACAGGCCGGCCAGCGACATCGCCATGCCGGCGAGGATCGCCAGCAAGACCCGCGGCAGGCGCAACTCCCAGAGCAGATTGCGCGTCGTCGAGTTGGCCTGGTCAGGGGCTGACAGCGCTTGCCAGGCTTGGGCAACATCCAGCGAGTAGCTGCCGACGGTCAGTGCGTACAGGGCCAACGCAACCAAGGCGAGCAGCAACACCAGCACCGAAATCAGGTCGATCGGCCGGGCCACCCAGGGCAGCAACGGCAGCATTCTGGGCAGGGTCAGCCCCAAGCGCATCATCGGACTTTCCTCAACACCAGTACCACGAAGATCGGCCCGCCGATCAGCGCCGTGACGATCCCGGTATTGAGTTCGAAGGGACGCACCACGGTCCTGGCGGCGATGTCCGCCAGGATCAGCAGCAGCGCGCCAAGCAAGGGCGCGGCCAGCAGCAACCGACGGTAGTCATCGCCGAACAACAGGCGCGCGGCGTGAGGCACCACCAGCCCGACAAAACCGATCGGCCCGGCCAGGGCCACGGCGCAACCTGACAGCAGCACCACCGAAGCCAGGCCGAACAGGCGCATCTTCAACAGGTTGACGCCCATGCCGGCGGCGGCTTGCGGCCCCAACCGATGCGCGTTCAGCGCGCGGACGTTGACCAGGCAGAGGAACATGCCCAACACGGCATACGGCCAGACCCACGCCTGCATCGAGCCTCCGGTCACCCCGATCGAGCCGGTGAGCCAGCGCCGCAGGCTGTCCAGCCCCTGCTGATCGAGCAACAGTAAAATCGAAGTGATCGCACTGAACAACGCCGCGATCATCGCCCCGGACAACGTCAGTCGAATCGGGTTGTGGCCCCTGCCCGCCAGCAGCAGAACACCAACGGCGGCGACCAGGGCGCCGCTGAAAGCAAACAGCGGGATCATCGACAGGTCGTGGCCTGGCAGCACCAGCAAGCCGAACACGACGAACAATGCCGCGCCGCTGTTGATGCCGAGAATCCCCGGGTCGGCCAATGGGTTGTCGCCCACCGCCTGCATGATCGCGCCGGCCAGGCCGAGACTCGCGCCCACCAGCATGGCCACCAGCAGGCGCGGCAGGCGGCTGCCACGAATGACGCTCTGGTCGGGGCTGTCTGGCGAATAGGCGACCAAGGCCTGCCAGGCCTCGTTCCAGGGGATGCTCTTGGCGCCAACCGCCAGATGCAGCAGCGCGGCCAAGGCAATGGCAATCAGCAGGCCGAGCCACACCGGCAAGCGCAAACCGTGACTCACATCGCCTCCCGCACAGCCGACGGCTGGCTACGAGTGGTTTGCGGGACGCACAGCGGATCGCCGGAATAAGGGTCGGTGATGATGTGCGCGTCCAAGTCAAAGACCGCCTTGAGATTTTCCCGGGTGAAGACTTCGGCGGGCGCGCCCTGGGCCAGCAAGCGTCCTTCGCGCATCATCACCAGGTGATCGGCATAACGCGCGGCCTGGTTCAGATCGTGCAGCACCGCCACGATGGTCTTGCCTTGCTCACGCAGATCCACCAGCAATTCGAGCAGCGTGATCTGGTGCGCGATGTCGAGAAAGGTCGTCGGCTCGTCCAGCAGGATCACCGGAGTGTCCTGGGCCAGCGTCATGGCAATCCAGCAACGCTGCAATTGCCCGCCCGACAAGGTCGCCAGCGAGCGATCCAGCAAAGGCCCGATACCCGCCAGGTCAATGGCACGGTCAATCGCCTGCTGGTCCTGGTCGGACCATTGGCGCCACCAGCTCTGCCAGGGGAAGCGCCCCTGCATCACCAGCTCCCGCACGCTCATGCCGGCCGGCGACGTAGTGCGCTGGGGTAACAGCGCCATTCGTTGCGCCAATGCGCGGCGTGAGTACTGTCCCAACGATTTTCCGCCCAGGTGCACGTCACCCGCGCTCGGCCGCAACATATGCGCCAGTACATTAAGCAGCGTGGTCTTGCCGCAGCCGTTGGCCCCGATCAACGCGGTGAAGCAACCTTCGGGAATATCCAGGCTGACACCGTTGAGAATCTGTTGCTCGCCATAGCTCAGCCGCACGTTGCTGGCTTTTAGCATGACCGTCCCTCCAACGCCCTAGAGGGCCTGATCGTTTCGTCCATCGTACAGATCCCCCCGGATCATTTCCCCCTGACAACACCGGGAAACCCACCAAGGGTCAAAAAAGTGGGGCACAGAATATGTCGAAACCAAAATAATTTCGCTACAAGCCTGACAATATTAATGCAAACCCTTATCATTCACAGTCAGATTATGGCCAGTAGACACTAACCTCGTTTGTCTGCCCGATGCCGCTGGACCGGGACAGCAGGCCTGCGAAGACAAAAACAACCCCAAGGACTTCCTCGATGCTCGTCAGAAAAACAATAGTTGGCACCGAAAAATGTTACGTCTCGCGTCATCCTGCGTTTCACCTGAGCACGCTGGCATTGGCTTTGGGGAGCATTTTTTCAGCACAGGCGATGGCCGCTCAAGAACAGGCGGCCGACAAGGCCCCTCTTCAACTCGGCGAGATCAATATCAACGCCGCCGCGGTGGAGAACCCGACGGCGCCGGTGGTCGGCAAGGTCGCCCTGCGCAACGGCAGCGCCACCAAATCCAACGCAGCCATCACCGAAACGCCGCAATCGGTATCCGTGGTGACCGCCGATGAAATGCGTGATCGCAAGTCCGACACTCTGGCCGATGCTCTGAGCTATACCCCGGGTTTCACCAGCCAGCCAAGCAGCTTCAACCGCACCTCCGACCGGTTCCGCATGCGCGGATTCGACGTCGAATCCGCCACCGGCGGTTCGCTACGTGATGGCATGCGCTTGCAGTACAACTCTTACGACGGTGTGCAGGAACCCTATGGTCTGGAACGCGTGGAGGTCGTGCGCGGCGCGGCTTCGGTGTTGTACGGCCAACTGTCGCCTGGGGGCTTCGTCAACGGCGTGAGCAAGCGCCCGACCGAAACCCCACAGCACGAGCTGGGGATGCAATACGGCAACCATGATCGCAAGCAACTGACCGCCGACTTCAGCGGGCCGCTCGGCGACAGCGACGTCCTCAGCTACCGCTTGACCATGCTCAAGCGCGACAGCGACACCCAGCAGGACTACATCAATGACGACAAGCTCTACATCGCCCCAGCCCTGACCTGGCGCCCCAATGAAGACACGTCGCTGACCCTGCTCTCGTTCTATCAGAAGAGCGACACCCGTTTCTCCGCCCCGCTGCCCTATCAATTGGTCAAGGGCGTGGGCAACGGGCCGGTCACCATCGGCCGCCACGATTTCATCGGCGAGCCCGATTACGACGACATGAATGGCGAGATGTCCGCCATCGGTTATGAGTTCGAACACCGCTTCGATGAGCACACCCGTATCAGCAACAAACTCCGTTACTACGAAGCGGATGTGAAGTGGAAATACATGCAGGCACAGACCAGCACGGCAGCCATCAACGGAGCAGCCAATACTGGCGTCCTTCGTCGTCAGTACAGTGACCGGCGCGAGCGTTCACGGGCACTGGCCAGCGACACCAACATCGAGACGCGCTGGAACATTGGCGGTATTGAAAACACCTTCCTGGTGGGTGCGGATACCTATGATGCGTCGTATGACTCGCACAATTTCCGCGCCAACTCGACATCGATCAATATCGGTGACTACAACTACGGCCAGCCAGTTGTTGTAGACAAGAGCCGGAACCGCGACCGCGGTTCACAGATCGATACCTTCCAGACCGGCATCTACCTGCAAGACCAGATCAAGTTCGACGATCACTGGCTGCTGCTGTTGGGCGGTCGCCATGACTGGGCCGACCAGGACCAGGAAGGCTTCGCCACCGGCCAGAAGCTGAGCCAGGATGACGAATCCACCACCTGGCGCGCCGGTTTGGTTTACGAGGCCGACAACGGTCTGGCCCCATACATCAGCTACAGCGAATCGTTCTTCCCGGTGGCGGTGGCCGATGCACCCGGCCAGACGTTCGAGCCGACCGAAGGCAAGCAGTACGAAGTCGGTATCCGCTACCAGCCTCCGGGCAGCAACACGCTGTTGAGCGCAGCGGTTTATGAACTGACCCAGGAAAACGTCGTCAAGCGCGACCTGGCTGGCAACAATCCCCAGCAGATCGGCGAACAGCGCTCCCGCGGCCTGGAACTGGAAGCCAAGAGCGACGTCACGCCTCAGCTGACAGTCATCGCGACGTATGCCTACACCGACTCACGCATCACCAAAAGCGTAGTCCAGAGCGAAGTCGGCCAGCGCAGCGAAGATACGCCTTACCACCAAGCCGCGCTGTGGGCTGATTACAACTTCGCGCTCTTCGGCGTGCCACAGCTGAAGGTGGGCGGCGGCGCGCGCTACAAAGGCACCACCCAGGCGTCGGGCATCGATTCACAACTGCCCGCCTACACCCTGTTCGATGCCATGGCCAGCTACCAGATCGACAAGAACTGGGACGTCTCCCTCAATGCGAACAACGTGACAAACAAGAAATACGTTTACTGCGAAGCAGCCATCTGCCGCTACGGCGACGAGCGCGAGCTGGTGACCTCCGTCAACTTCCGCTGGTAAAACCCCACTCGGTCGGCGCCGACAAGCGCCGACCGAGTCATTTCGCGCTGAACAAAAACCTTTTCAAGCCCGCTCGAATCCCCTTCATCGCCCCCGTCCCTCTGAATCCTCTTTTGACTTGACGCATCAGATGTCGATCGTCATATTACGATCATCATAAGCCAGACAAAACCGGCCAGGAGGGTTGATCCATGGAAACTGGAAGTGCATCAGCGATTGCGCAAGCGCAGCCAGAGACATCGCGTCCAGCCCTCACCGGCCGAATCGTCGCCCTGCTCGCAGGCCTCGCGGCGATCGGCATGCTCTCCACCAACATCATCCTCCCCGCGTTCCCGGTCATTGGCGATGAGTTGGGCGTGACCGCCCGCGAACTGGGCCTGACACTCTCCAGCTACTTCGTCACCTTTGCCCTGGGCCAGTTGGTGGTCGGGCCGCTGGCCGATCGTTATGGGCGCAAGAAGCTGGTGCTGGGCGGATTGTCGGTGTTCATGGTCGGGACCGTCATCGCCGGGCTCGCCACCACGCTCGATGTCATGATCGCCGGACGCATCGCCCAGGCATTGGGTGTGTGCGCTGCCTCGGTGCTGTCGCGCGCCATCGCTCGGGATCTGTTCGAAGGCGAGACATTGGCCCGCGCCCTGTCGTTGACGATGGTCGCCACCGCCGCCGCGCCAGGTTTCTCGCCGTTGGTGGGCAGCGTGCTGTCCGTCACGCTCGGGTGGCGCGCGATGTTTATCCTGGTTGGATTGGCGGCAGTCGTACTCGCCTTCTTCTACGTCCGCGACCTCGGTGAAACCCATCCCGCCGATCGCCGGGCACCGCATTCCACCGGCAGCGTCGTGCGCGCTTACGCAAGGCTGATGGCGGACAGGCGCTTTATCCTCCCCGCCCTGTCGATGAGCATGCTGCTGAGCGGCTTGTTCGCTTCTTTCGCCGCTGCCCCGGCGATCCTGATGAAAGGCATCGGCCTGACCTCGGTGCAGGCCGGCCTGTATTTCGCTTCGACGGTGTTCGTCGTGTTCGCCGCCGGCATGGCCGCACCGCGCCTGGCCCACCGCTACGGCCCAAGGGATATTGCGCTGCTGGGCATTGCCTGCGCCATGCTCGGCGGCGCCCTGCTCGTGGTCGGGCCGGCTGATCCAGGCCTCGGCTGGTATGCCGTCTCGATGGTGACGTTTCTCTGGGGCATGGGCCTGGCGAACCCGCTGGGCACCGCTATTACCATGGGGCCTTTCGGCAAGGAGGCCGGCATGGCCTCGGCGTTGCTGGGATTCCTGTCCATGGGCGCGGCGGCGCTGACTACCTGGCTGGCCTCCGTATTGAGCTTTTCGCCCATCACCACGCTGGGCGCGATCCAGGCGTTGACCTGCCTGATCGCGCTGCTGCTGTTCTTCTTGCGCCGCTGAGCCGACGTCAGTCTTCCCAGCGACGGAACAGCACGCTGGCGTTGACGCCACCAAAGCCGAACCCATTCGACAGGGCATGGGTGATCGGCATCTTCCGCGACTTCAGGCCAACCAGATCGAGCCCGCTGGCCGCCTCATCCGGATGAAGCAGATTCAGCGTCGGCGGCACGATCTGGTCACGAAGCGCGAGCACGGTGAAGATGGCTTCGATGCCTCCGGCGGCGCCCAACAGATGCCCGGTGGCGGATTTTGTCGAGGTGATGGCCACCGCGGAATCCACGCCGAACACCGCGCGAATCGCTGCCAGCTCACCCGCGTCGCCAACCTGGGTGGAGGTCGCATGAGCGTTGATGTGCTGCACCTCGGCGGGGCTGATACCGGCCTGGCGCAAGGCTTGCTCCATGGCGCGGCGAGCACCGTTGCCGTCCTCCGGCCCTGCGGTCAGGTGATAGGCGTCGGCGCTGGTGCCATAACCTACCAGCTCGGCCAGGGGCTTGGCGCCACGTGCCAGGGCGTGTTCCAGCGATTCGATCACCAGTAACCCGGCGCCTTCGGCCATGACAAAACCGTCGCGATCACGATCAAACGGCCGCGAGGCCTCTTGCGGGCGTTCGGCAAAGCCGGTGGACAGTGCGCGAGCCGCCGCAAAACAGCCCAGGGTCACGCGGTCTATCGCCGCCTCGGTGCCGCCGCAGATGGCGATGTCCGCCTCGCCACTCCTGATCAGCCGGGCCGCATCGCCGATGGCCTGTACGCCAGCGGCGCAAGCCGTGACGGGCGCGCCCAGCGGCCCTTTGAACCCATGCCGGATAGACACCTGTCCGGCCGCCATGTTGGCCAGGAAAGCCGGCGCGGTGAACGGCGACAGACGACGCGGGCCACGACTGTCCGTGGTGCGCACGGCATCGGCAATCGTGGCGAAACCACCCACGCCCGAGGAAATGATCGTGGCGGTCCGCTCCTGATCGATGGCCTCGACGGGATGCCAGCCGGCCTGCTCCAGGGCTTCGTGAGCCGCCACCAGGGCGAACTCGATGAAGCGGTCCATCTTCTTGCGATCCTTGGGCGCGATGAGGCGCTCCGGGTCGTAGCCGGCAATGCCATCCTCTTCAAGGGTCGGCACCTGCCCACCCACCGCGACGCCGGTGCCTTCGGTGACGTCGGCGGACAGGTTGCGATTGCCGGAATGCCCGGCCAACAACCGCTGCCACACCTCTTCCACGGCACAACCCAGCGGCCCGACCATGCCCACACCGGTGACGACGATTCGTTTCAGACCTTGGTTATTTTTCATGCTGCCCTCTTCGTCTCGGGACGGATCTTGAACCAGATGGAATACATCGCCGGCAGGAATACCAGCGTCATGATGGTGCCGACAAACGTACCGCCGATCAGCGTGTAGGCCAGCGTGCCCCAGAACACCGAATGGGTCAGCGGAATGAACGCCAGGATCGCCGCCAGCGCTGTGAGCAGCACCGGCCTGGCTCGCTGCACCGTGGCTTCGATCACCGCGTGGAACGGATCGAGGCCTTCATTGGCATTGTGATGGATCTGCCCGATGAGGATCAGCGTATTGCGCATCAGGATGCCCGACAGCGCGATCAGCCCGACCAGCGCGTTGATGCCGAACGGCTGATTGAACATCAGCAGCGTCGGCACCACGCCAATCAAGCCCAGCGGCGCGGTAAGGAAGACCATGATCATCGCCGAGACCGAACGCACTTGCAGGATGATGATCAGCAGCGTCATGGCGACCATGATCGGCACCAGCGGCACGATGGCCTTGCCGGCCTTGCCCGACTCCTCGATGGCGCCCGCCTGCTCGATCCGGTAGCCGCTGGGCAATCTGTCGATCAGCGGTTGCAGCTGCTTGATGATTGCGCTGGAGACATCCGGAGGTTGCAGGCCTTCGGCGATGTCGCCGCGCACGGTCATGGTCGGCGTGCGATCACGTCGGCGCAGGATCGGGTCCTCCATGCGCACATCGACTTCGCCCACCTGGGACAGCGGAATCCGCTGGCCCGTCGCGCCCACCAGGGTAAAGCCGTCTATTTTTGCCGGGTCGAGGCGGATATCGCCGGCAGCGCGGCCGACCACCTGCACCGAGCGGATGTCCTCGCGGACCGCCGTGATCGGCACGCCCGTGAGCAGAAATTGCAGCTGTTGCGCGACCGCGCTGGACGTCAGCCCCACCGCCTGCAAGCGGTCCTGGTCGAGGTTGAAATGCAGGGTCGGCACCAGCGGCCCCCAATCGGTGTTGACGGTCCTCATCAGCGGACTCGCCTGCATGATGCCCTCGACCTGGCTGGCGATCTCGCGCAGTTTCGCCGGATCCGGCCCCATCACCCGATAGGCCACGGGAAACGGCGAATACGGGCCGAACACCAGTTGGGTCACCCGCACTCGCGCCTCCGGTGCAAGCCCTCCGGCAACCGCTTCACGCAGACGGAACTTGAGGGCTTCGCGCGCCTCCTGGCTGTCGGTCAGGACCACGATCTTGGCGAAGGACGGGTCGGGGAGTTCCGGCGCCATCGCCAGGTAGAAACGCGGCGCGCCTTGACCGATATAGGCGGTGACGATCTTCGCCTCCTCCTGCTGTTGCAACCAGGCTTCGACCTCGGCGGTGGTGACGCTGGTCTGCTCGATGGAGGTGCCATAAGGCATCTGCACTTCCACCAGCACCTCTGGTCGGTCCGAGGTCGGGAAGAACTGCTTCTTCACCAGGCCCATGCCCAGAATCGCCACGAAGAACGTTGCGATCACCGTCCCGGCCACCCACCACTTGCGTGCGATGACGCGGGTCAGTATCTGGCGGAAGCGGTTGTAATGGCGGGTGTTGTAGATGGCCGCGTGACCACCCTCGACCTGCTTGATGTCGGGCAACAGCTTGACACCCAGATACGGCGTGAACGCCACCGCGACCACCCAGGAAGCGATCAGCGCAATGCCAACGATCCAGAACATGTTGCTGGTGTACTCGCCGGCGGTCGATTGGGCGAAGCCATTGGGCATGAAGCCGATGGCGGTCACCAGGGTGCCGGAAAGCATCGGCGCGGCCGTGTGGCTCCAGGCATAGGCGGAGGCCTTGATCCGGTCGTAGCCCTCCTCCATCTTCACCACCATCATTTCGATGGCGATGATGGCGTCGTCCACCAGCAGCCCGAGCGCCAGGATCAGCGACCCCAAGGTAATGCGGTCGAAGTTCTTGCCGGTGGCGGCCATGACCACGAACACCACCGCCAGGGTCAGCGGCACCGCTGCCGCGACCACCACCCCGACGCGCCAGCCCATGCTCAGGAAGCAGACCAGCATCACCACCAGCAGCGCGACGAAGAACTTGACCATGAACTCGCCGACGGCCGAGTCGATGTTCACCGATTGGTCGGTGACCTTGGTCAGCGTCATGCCCAGTGGCATGCCCGCATTGATATTGCTGGTTTCCACATCCAGCGCTTTGCCCAGGTCGAGGCCGTTCCAGCCCTCGCGCATGATCACGCCCAGCAACAGCGCCTCTTCGCCGCCGTTGCGCACCAGGAATGTGGCCGGGTCTTCGTAGCCGCGCTCGACCGTCGCCACGTCCGACAGCTTCAGCGAGCGACCTTGTACCACCACCGGTGTATCGCGAATCTTCTGCAACTTGTCGAAAGCGCCGTCCAGGCGCAGGAAGACCTGCGGCCCGACGGTTTCGATCGACCCCGCTGGCGTGAGCATGTTCTGGCCGTTGAGGGCGGCAAAGATTGCCTGCGGCGAAACCCCCAGGGTCGCCAGCCGATCATGGGAAAAGGACACGAAAATCCGTTCGGCCTGCTCGCCAATGATGTTGACCTTTTTTACCCCCGGCACGTGCAGCAGCCGTTGGCGCAACGCCTCGGCGTCACGCACCAGCAATCGCTGCGGCTCGCCTTTGGCTTTCAGGGCGAACAGCGCAAAGGTCACGTCGGAAAACTCGTCGTTGACCATCGGCCCGATGACGCCAGCCGGCAGCTTAATGGCTTCGTCGGCGAGCTTCTTGCGCGCCTGGTAGAACTCCTCCTGGACCTGGGACGGCGGCGTGCGGTCGACCAGCGACACCATGGTGAACGCGAGCCCGGGACGGGTATAGGTTTCCGTGCGGTCGTACCACTTCAATTCCTGCAGGCGTTTTTCCAGTGGCTCGGCGACCTGGTCCTGCATCTCCTGGGCCGTCGCCCCCGGCCAGGCGGTGATGACCGTGAGTTGCTTGACCGTGAACGGCGGATCTTCCGCGCGGCCCAGCTGAAAGAACGCCAGGACACCCGCGACAGCAATCAGGAACAACAGGAATACGGTGACCGAGCGCTCGCGAACGGCGAGCGCCGAGAGATTGAAGCTCATGGGCGATTCTCCGCAACCCGCACATCGCCCGGTTGAGCCAGCCTCACCTCTTCGCCATCGCGTAGCAGATGGGCGCCAAGCGCGACGATCCGCTCGCCGACGTTCAGCTCGCCCGAGACTTGCGCAGTGTCGTCGCTCAGGCCCAGTAGCTGGACCGGACGCCAGGACACTTTTGCCGGTTCACCGGCGATCACCCAGACGCCGGCGCCTTTGCCCGAGTCGTGCAGCGCGGCGATCGGCACTTGCAGCGCCTGCCCCAACCGGTTGCCCGGACTGATCCGCAGCGTCACCGTCGAACCCAGCGGGGCATTGGCCAGCGCGCCCTCCAACACATAACGCGCCTCGAAGGTGCGTGTGACCCGATCGGCGGAATCCGACAGCCACCTGAGCTTGGCGTTTACCGTCGCGGCGGCGTTGCCATAAAGCGTCGCCTGCGCGGTTGCGCCGGGGGCGGGCCGCAGGGTCTCGGGCAACTGCACAGCGGCTTCGCGCTGGCCTGCACGCGCCAGTCGCACGACGATTTGGCCAGGGGTGACGACTTGCCCGGGCTCGGCCAGGGTCTCCATCACCACGCCATCGGCGTCGGCCAGCAGCACGGCATAACCGGAGGCATTGCGCGCTACGTCAGCCTGCGCCTGGGCGGCGCTGAGTTGCGCTTTCGCGGTGTCGGCGGCGGCCTTGATCTGATCGTAGCCCGAGGCGGAAACAGCGCCCGCGGCCACCAGGTCGCGATACCGCGCCTCGTCATCCGCGGTCTGCCTGGCCCGGGCCCGTGCCGCGGCGACGGCTTCCTGCTGCGCGCGTGCCTGCAAGCCCAGGTCGATGGGATCGAGGCGCATGAGTGGTTGGCCCCGCTTGACGGTCTGCCCAGTGTCGACCAGACGCTCGAGCACCTTGCCCGAGACCCGGAAACCCAAATCGCTCTGGACGCGGGCGGTCACCACGCCGGTGAAGGCGCGCGAGGTATCGGACGCCGCCGATACCTCGGACACCCGCACCAACGGCGCCAGCGTGCGCGGATCCTTGGGGGCGGAGGACTCGCCGCACGCCGTCAGGACGAGCGGCAACAAGCAAGCGGCAATGGTGACAGGTCGGCGCCGGAGCATAGGGTCCCTTACTTGAACGCTAGGATGGAAGGTGCATTCTCAATGCTTGTGACCATTTCTGTCAATCGTCACAAAAACATCCGTTTGACGCGACGCCCATCTTTTGAGCTCTAGACATAATGACTTCAACGACGAGATGAACCCGTAACGAATAAGATGATTTGACTTTAAGTGACCAATAATTAGTATGGTCACAAATAATCTCCTTTCAAGGAAATACGATGCCTCCCCTGCGCCCCATTGCTCTTCTGGTGAGTGCCAGCCTCATGGCAGGTTGCGCGGTCGGCCCGGATTACCAACGTGCCGCCGCGCCGCTTTCGAGCCGGTACCTGGGCCAGCCTGCGGTCGAACAGCGCTCCACGGCCGCACCGACCCTGCTGGTCAACTGGTGGGAAGGCTTCGGTGATCCCACCCTCACGGCCTTCATCCAACAAGCCCTGGAACGGAACCTGGACCTGGCGCAGGCGTCGGCGCGCGTCACCCAGGCACGGGCTGGCCTGGGCGCGGCCAACGCCGCTTTGCTGCCCTCGGGCAACATCAGTGGCCAGGCCGCGCGCTCATACCAATCGGTCGAGACCCCGCTCGGCCAGGTGCTGGACTCGACGCCCGGCTACGACCGATACGGCAATTTTTACGCGCTGAACCTCGGTGCCAGCTGGGAAATAGACGCCTTTGGCGGCCTGCGCCGCGGGCGCGAGGCGGCGTTGGCCGAATACCAGGCGTCGGAGGCCGGTGCCGTCGCCACGCGCCTGGCCGTTGCCGCGCAGGTCGCCGACGCCTACATCACCGTGCGGGGTTTACAGACCCGGCTGGACATCGCGAACCGCCAGGTCAGGACGCAGCAGGACCTGCTGGAAAAAGTCCAATTGCTCTACAGCAAAGGCCTGGCCGCCAACTATCAGGTCCGCCAGACCGAGGGGCAATTGTCAGAGGTGCAGGCCACCGTGCCGGTCTTGCAGGCCGGGTTGGATGCGGCCATGAATGCGCTGGATGTGATGCTCGGCACGCCGCCTGGCACCCATCGCCCGCAATTGGCTCAGGTGCGCGATATTCCTCTCGCCCCACCGATGGCGACGACAGGAACCCCTGCGGACCTGCTTCGACGTCGACCTGACCTCATCGTCGCCGAGCGCCGCCTGGCGGCCTCCAACGCACGCATCGGCGAGGCCGTCGCCGAGTATTATCCGAAATTCTCCCTCAGCGCCTTGCTCGGCAGTGCCACGGCGGTGTCCGGCGGCAATCTTTTCAGCGGCGGGGCCAGCCAGTCGGCGGGTGTGCTGGGGCTGCGCTGGAGGCTCTTCGATTTCGCCCGCATCAACACGCAGATCGAACAGGCCAAGGGCCAGGAAGCCGAAGCGCTGGCGGCTTATCGCCAGTCGGTGTTGCGCGCTACCGAAGAGGTTGAAAACGCGCTCAGCGCCCTGGTGAACCGCGAAGCCCAGGCGACGACGCTTGCTCAAGGGGAAACGTCGCTGACCCAGGCTCGTCAATCGACATTCTTCGCCTACCGCAAAGGTACGGCCAGCCTGATCGATGTGCTCAATGCCGACGAGACGCTGCTGCGCACGTCCGACACCCGAGCGCAGGCGCGAACGGAATCGGCACGGGCGGCAGTCGCGGCCTTTCGGGCACTCGGCGGAGGCTGGCAACCGCCTGGGGAAGCGCCCGTGGCAACCCGGTGATCACTCCTTGAAAGGGTCACTAATCGGCGATATCAGGTAAGACTATTCACTTGCGGTGTTCACCACCCCCGTGGCGAGGGAGCTTGCTCCCGCTGGGCTGCGCAGCAGCCCTTGTTCTGTGAACCTCTAGCTCAGGGCATAAGACTGCGCAGGATCAGATTGGAAGTGAGCGTGGGCGCTTCCTCGACAAAATCGAGGTTGTACTGCAGCAGCAACGGATTGACGAACGGCCGCAGCGCCAGGTGAATGGCTTCGACGGTTTCGTCCAGCGGCGTCTTGCGCTCAAACTCGCCGAGCTCACGACCTTCCCGAACGATCTGGAGCACGAAGCGCTTGATCTGCTCGTTGTAGATTTGTGAACTGGGCCAGCGCTCCGAGGCCGAGAACGCGGCGATGTCGTAGAGCTTGCGTTCATTGAAGAACAGGTCCACGCCCGTCGCGATCACGGTCTTGACCAGCCGACGAAAACGCTTCGTCGCCGACAGCCCTTCTTCCTGGATGGCGTCTTCGACGGCCGCAACGATTTTCGATAGGCAATTGGCGCAGATAGCCTCGCCGATCGCCTGCTTGGAATCGAAGAATTTGTAGATGTACGCCTTGGAAAAACCGATGGCCTTGGCCAGGTCGGACACCGTGGTCTTGCCATAACCGTACTGGCTGAAGTGTTCATTGGCGGCCGCGACAATCTGATCGCGAATATCGTGATCGACGGGGCCGCGGGCGCTGGGTGATGCAGAGGATGGCTGGTTCATGGAGGCAGCTTACGCACCCGAAAGGTCGCTGACAACTCATGACCTATCCGGAATGTAGTCACAAACGCCCCCCTTCGAGCCGGCCATCCTTTGGCTGTCAGCCAATCACATCGGCATACACCGCCCTGTCGACATTACCCCCTGACAGTACCACCCCAACGTTCTTGTCTTCCATCAGCCTACGCTCCTGGATCAACCCTGCCAGAGCCGCGGCGCCGGCACCTTCGGCGAGGTTATGGGTGTCGGTGTAATAGACGCGCATGGCCTCGGCAATCTCCTGGTCGCTGACCGCCACGATCCGCGCCGCCGCGGCGCCGTAGATGGCCAAGGCTTCGGGAATCGGCCTGCGCACGGCAAGGCCGTCGGCGAAGGTGTTGGCCGAAGCGGTTTCGCAGATTTTTCCGGTTTCAAATGACATTTTTGCAGCCGTTGCCTCGGTGGAGACCACCCCCACGATCCGGGTCTGCAAGCCCAGGGCATCGCGCGCGGCAATCACTGCGCAAATTCCCGAGCCACAGCCGATGGGTACGTAGACGGTGTCGAGGTCGGGGACGGCAGTGAACAGCTCAAGGGCATAGGTGGCGACGCCCTTGACCAGCTCGGTATGAAACGGCGGCACGAGAAACAGCCCGTACGCTTGCGCCAGGCGTGCCGCCTCCTCCCGGGCCTCATCGAAATCGCGGCCGTATTCGATCACTTCGCCGCCGAAGCCGCGCATGGCGTTGTTCTTTTCGATCGAGTTACCCTCCGGCACGACAATCAACGCCTTCAGGCCCGAGGCGCTGGCCGACAACGCCAGGCTCTGTCCGTGGTTGCCACGGGTGGCGGTGACGATCCCCTTTGCTTGCGGGTGCTCACGCTTGAGCCAATGCATGAAGGTGATGCCGCCACGCACTTTGAAAGCCCCGGTGGGGGTATGGTTTTCGTGCTTGACCCACACCGTGCATCCCAGCCGATGCGCCAACAAGGGCCAGGCGTACTGGGCGGTGGCGGGCATGACCTGGTAGACCTGCCGAGCCGCTTGTTCAATCTCGTCGAGCGTCAGTGTGTACATAAGAATGGCCTCCTGAAATTTCGCCCAGTCTAGCCAGGGGCGCCGAGCCCCGGCTTTCAAAAAACCGACCTGACTTTTCCGGCGCCGCTTCACTACTATGAACACCATGAGCCATCGCAACCGCCCACAGCCGCCGCACAAGACTGAATCGACCCGTCGCATCGAGGTAGGGCCGTGGGCGATCGAATTGCTCCCCGCCTGCGCCTATGCAGCGCGCTACATCGCGAGCCAGTCGGCGATCGGTTTTGCGTACGACAGCCAGCGCGGCTTGCATGCGATCGGCAGCGACCGGGTGCAGCCCTTCAATGCGCTGCCCAACGGGCTGGCGTTCGTCCCGGCCCAGTGCGACGTGTATTCGCAGTCACCTCATGGCGGCGAATACCTGCGCCTGATACGCACCGATGGGTTCGTGCTTGAGGGCGATCACCCCTTCAACAATCGCATCGACCCTCGGGCCATTGTGCTCGCGCAGCGCATGCGTCGCGCGCTCCTGCACGGTTCGATCGAGGACGATTGGGAGGCTTGGGCCCTGGCAATGGCCGAATGCGCGGCAGCGGAAAACTCCAAGTCGGCAAGGCCCCAAGGTTCCATCACCGACAGCCGGATGCGCTTGCTGGATGAATTCATCGACGCAGGCCTCGATCAGCCATTGGCCGTACCGGCGATGGCGCGGCTGCTGGGGTTGTCCGAGGGCTACTTCATGCGTGCCTTCAAGGCCGCGACAGGCAAGAGCCCCCATGGCTACCTCATCGACCGGCGCCTCGCCAAGGCCCGGGCGCTGATACGCGATTGCTCGGCCACACTGCCGGAAATTGCCCTCGCCTGCGGTTTCAGCTCACAAGCGCACATGACAACGACGTTCAAGCAGCGCCTTGGTGTGAGTCCGGCGCAATTGCGGTAAATGACGAAGTGCATTTGACGTCCTTGACTTAATGGTCCAGTTTTCAAGGACAGCATCTCACCGGACGTTGTGCTGGATACCCCCCATTCGTGAATCAGAGGATCGCTGTAGCCTATGATCGATGTACGAAGAATCCGCGCCGTTGAGTCTCGTTGGGTGCCCCTGTGCCGCTGATTCCCCTGGTTGTGTGCGACGACTCCACCATGGCGCGCAAGCAGGTGTTGCGTGCGCTGCCGCCAGACTGGCCGGTCTCGGTCACCGAGGCGGTCAACGGTCGCCAGGCGATGGATGCCATACGCCAGGGCCTTGGCCACGTGGTCCTGCTCGACCTGACCATGCCGGAGATGGATGGTTACCAGGTACTGAGTGCCTTGCGCGCCGAGGGTTTGAAAGCGCAGGTAATCGTGATTTCCGGCGACGTCCAGGAAGAAGCGGTACGCCGGGTGCATGAACTGGGCGCACTGGCGTTCCTGAAGAAACCTTTCGACGAAATCGAGCTACGCCGGACACTCTCCGGGCTGGGTCTGCTGTCTCAACCCGGCACGGCGCCGTTGCAGGATCGATCGGTACCGAACGCGGCCATCAGTTTCCAGGACGCGTTCCGCGAAACGGTCAACGTTGCCATTGGCCAGGCCGCGGCACTGATTGCCAAGGTCCTGGGCGTGTTCGTGCAATTGCCGGTGCCGAACGTGAACATCCTCGAAGTCGGGGAACTGCACATGGCGCTGAACGACGTCGGCAGCTCCCAGCAACTCACCGCCATCTGCCAGGGCTTTATCGGCAGTGGCATCGCCGGTGAAGCGCTGCTGATATTCCATGACTCGGAGATCGCCGACATCGGGCAACTGATGCAGCGCGAGAGCGCCGACTATTCGGACCTGGAAATGCTGGTGGACCTTTCCAGCATCCTCATCGGTGCTTGCCTGAGCAGCATCGCCGAACAGATCGACGTGATTTTTTCCCAGGGGCATCCGCAGATCCTGGGTCAGCATGCGGCAATCGAGGAATTGATCCGCGCCAACCGCGTCCACTGGAAAAAAACCCTGGCGGTGGAAATCAGCTATGGCCTGGAAGGCCAGGATATCCGCTTCGACCTGTTGCTGCTGTTCACGGAAGACTCTATCGAACGGCTGACCCACAAACTCGCCTACCTGATGAACTGAGCCATGAGCGAATCCATCGATCTGAACGAATTCCACTGGTTGCTGGCGATCGTTCAGAGCATCGACGTCGGCGTGGTGGTACTTGACCGCGAATACCGCGTACAGGTCTGGAACACCTTCATGGAGAACCGCTCCGGGGTGCAGCCCAAGGATGCCCAGAACCGCAACTTCTTCAGTCTGTTTCCCGAAATCGATCGCCCCTGGTTCAGCCGCAAGGTCGAGAGCGTCGCGACCCTCGGCACACCGGCATTCACGGTCTGGGAGCAGCGCCCGTACCTGATGCGGTTCAAGAGCTACCAGCCGATCACCGGCCAGGAAGAGTTCATGTACCAGAACACCACGCTGCTGCCGCTGCGTTCGCCCGACAACCGGATCAACCACATCTGCCTGGTGATCTACGACGTCACTGACGTCGCCACCAACCGCCATCAGATCCAGGCCGCCAACGCACAGTTGCAACTGCTCTCCAGCACCGATCGCCTGACCGGCCTGTACAACCGCGGTCATTGGGAAGCCAGCCTGAAAGCCGCCTACGCCCGCCATCAACGCTACGGCAATGCGCTGAGCCTGGTGATGCTCGACATCGATCACTTCAAGCGGGTCAACGACACCTACGGTCACCAGGCCGGCGATAAAGTCATCGAGCAAGTCGCCCGACTGTTGCACGAGCATGTGCGCGAATCCGACGTCGCCGGGCGTTACGGCGGCGAAGAGTTCGGCGTGGTGCTATCGGACACCGACTCGGCCGGCGGGCAGATTTTCGCCGAGCGCCTGCGCAAGGCAGTTGAAGAGTCGCTGGTGCAGTACAACGGCCAGGACATAAGTTTCACCGTCAGCCTGGGCGTGGCCGACCTGAGCCAGCCCGTCAACGACCACGCCGAACTGATCGCCAGGGCCGACCAGGCGTTGTACACCTCGAAAAAGACCGGACGCAATCGCGTGACGGTTCACGGGCGCTAATTCACAGATCCTGTGGGAGGCCCGCTCGAGATTGCGGTGTAGCAGTCAGCAGGGATGTTGAATGTGACGGCCCCATCGCGAGCAAGCTCGCTCCCAAAGTTAAGTGTGGCGAGCATAGATCCCGAGGCCACTTCAGATCCCTGTGGGGG
>NZ_JBHFJB010000044.1:8446-12200 GCF_057334555.1 Pseudomonas sp. AGC41 | reverse complement strand
ATTGCTATCGCGAGCAGGCTCGCTCCCACAGGGGAATGCCAGTGGTTTCGAAGTTTGTGCTCGCCTATAACTGGTCTGTCCAATCTACTTTTTATTTGATTGGTCTTGCCAATATTTTTCCCGCCGTGTAGTTTCGAGCCAACACCAGCGGCGCAGCTCATTGCGCGCCTACAACAAGAAAGAGCGTCCCGGTCCCGGCAGCCGTGCGCTCACTCCCCTCCTACCGCGTGCAGCCAGCCTCCGCCTGTGCGCCAGCCAAGGAGCATCAACATGCTGACTGTCATCTGTAACGAACCCGGCTCGCTAACCGCCATCGAACGTGAAATACCCGCCAGGAAACCGCGAGAGATCCTGATTCGAGTCAAGCGTGTCGGCGTCTGCGGTACCGACCTGCATATTTTCAGCGGCAACCAGCCCTTTCTCGAATACCCGCGCGTCATGGGTCATGAGTTCTCCGGAATCGTCGAAGCCAGCGACGCCTCCAGCGACCTGGCTGTCGGTGATGTCGTCTACGTGATGCCCTATCTTTCCTGCGGCACTTGTGTTGCCTGCCGTCAAGGCAAGACCAACTGCTGCACCCGCATCCAGGTCCTGGGCGTCCATTGCGACGGCGCCTTCACTCAATACCTGAGCGTCCCCCAGGAGTTCGTGCACAAGGCCGTGGGGGTTTCCCTGGACCAGGCGGCTATGATCGAATTTCTCTCCATCGGAGCCCACGCTGTACGTCGCTCGAACGTCCAGGCAGACAAACACGCCCTGGTGGTCGGCACCGGCCCGATCGGCATGGCGGCGGCAATCTTCGCGAGCCTGCGCGGGGCGAAAGTCACCGTACTGGATACCCGCCAGGATCGCCTGGCGTTCTGCAAGGAACATCTGGGTATCCACGCGGCCGTGCACATCGGCGAAGGCGACAAGCAGGCCTTGGCCGAACTGACCGGGGGCGATTTTTTCGACGTGGTATTCGATGCCACCGGCAACGCCCGGGCGATGGAGCGCGGGTTCGAATTCATCGCCCACGGTGGCACCTACGTGATGATCTCGGTGGTACGGGACTCGATTACTTTCTCCGATCCTGAATTCCACAAGCGTGAAGCCACGCTGATGGGCAGCCGCAACGCCACCCGGGAAGATTTCCAGTACGTCGAGCAATGTTTGCGCGAGGGCTTGATTCCCGATGCAGCCCTGAACACCCATCGGCTGCTGCTGAGCGACGTGGCCCACTCCTTCTCCACATTGCTCGACCCCAACCAGGGTGTCGTCAAGGCAATCATCGAGTGCTAGCCAACGGAGGACGCCGTATGAACCCGCCTGCTTCCACCTTGCTTGTCCTGGCCGCCGGTGACGATGTTGCCGTGGCTCGGGGCGACATTCCCGAAGGTCAAAGCCTCAGCGCCGATGGCATCACGCTGACCGCCCGACAACCGATTCCATCCGGTCACAAGATCGCCCTGCGCACGGTATCGGCCGGCCATCGGGTACTCAAATACGGGCAGACTATCGGCCAGGCAACCCGAGGTATAGAGCCCGGCGATCACGTCCACGTGCATAACCTGGACATGCCTGCGACCAATGCCGAACACAGCGTGCAGAACGTCTATGTGCCCACATTGCCGAGCGCTCACCCCGCTGCGTTCGAAGGCTACGTGCGCGACGATGGACGCGTCGGCACGCGCAACTACATTGGCGTGATCTCCAGCGTCAACTGCTCGGCGACCGTCTGCAAGCACATCGCCAAGGCCTTTTCATTCGAGCGGCTGAAAGACTTCCCCAACGTCGACGGCGTCGTCGCAATCACCCATGGCAGTGGCTGTGGCATGGGGTCCAAGGGTGAAGGCATCGACATCCTCAAGCGCACCTTGCGCGGGTATGCCGATCACGCCAATTTCGCCGGGGTGCTGTTGATCGGCCTCGGTTGCGAGGTCAACCAACTCACCCCGCTCATGGATGAACTGGGCGATCGTCGTGCTGGACTCAAGGCCAGCTTGATCATTCAGGACGAAGGCGGCACCCGCGAAGCCGTGCAACGTGGCATTGCCGCGATTGAAGCGATGCTGCCCATCGTCAACCAATGCCGGCGCACGACGGTAGCCGCCAGCCACCTGTGCGTCGGCCTGCAATGTGGCGGCTCGGATGGCTACTCAGGCATCACGGCAAATCCGGCACTCGGCGCGGCCGTGGACCTGCTGGTGCGACAGGGCGGCACCGCGATCCTGTCGGAAACCCCGGAGATCTATGGCGCTGAACACCTGCTGACAGCCCGCGCCGCGTCCGCAGACATCTCGGCGAAACTGATGGAGCGCATCCATTGGTGGGAAACCTACGTGCAACACAACGACGGCGACATGAACAACAACCCGTCACCGGGCAACAAGGCCGGAGGCATCACCACCATTCTGGAAAAATCCCTGGGCGCGGTGGCAAAAGCCGGCTCGACCGGGCTGATGGGGGTCTATCACTACGCTGAAAAAATCGCTACCCGGGGCTTGGTGTTCATGGACACCCCCGGCTACGACCCGGTGTCCGCGACCGGTCAGGTGGCGGGCGGTGCCAATCTCATCTGCTTCACCACGGGGCGCGGCTCGACCTACGGCTGCAAGCCCACGCCCTCCTTGAAGATCGCCACCAACACCCGCCTGTTCCAGCACATGGAGCTGGACATGGACTTCAACGCCGGTGGCATTGTCGACGGTGTGGAATCGGTGGCCGAGGCCGGGGAACGGTTGTTCCGGTTGATGCTGCAAACCGCTTCCGGAAGCCGCACCCGCAGCGAGGAAAACGGCCTGGGCGATAACGAATTCCTGCCCTGGCAGATCGGTGCGGTGATGTGAGTCGTTGCACTCTTTCCCACATGAATGAACACGATCAAGCGGCTATGGTAGCCTTTGCGGATTCTCCGATGGACGCCCACCCATGGTCTCACCGATCAACGCCGCCGAACGCAAGCCGTACCAGAAAATCGCTGACCAATTGCGCAACTACATTGCCGAGGGGGAGTTCAAGACGGGCGCAAGACTTCCCCCAGAGCGCGACCTGACCCAACTGCTGGGAGTTTCCAGGCCGTCCCTTCGCGAGGCGTTGATCGCCCTGGAAATCGACGGCGACATCGAGATCAAGATGGGCTCCGGCGTGTACGTACGGGCCAGGTCCGGGGATGCAAAAAAACCGAGCATGACCTTGGGCGAGAGCCCCTCGGAACTCATGCAGGCCCGCGCCTTGATCGAAGGCGAGTCGGTGGTTCTGGCGTGTCTGCATGGCAAGAAAAGTGACTACCGCTACCTGCAGGAATGCATCGATGCCATGCGCGCGAGCATCGCCAGTGGTCTGCCACCGTTGGAGGATGACCGCAGATTTCATCAGCGCCTGGCAAAAATGAGCGGTAATTCTGCCCTGGTGCGGATCATCACCGCCCTGTTCGATGAACGTCACAATCCGATTTCGGCGCACCTGAGCAAACACTCGGAGAATGCCCTGACGTGGGAGGCGGCGGTCGTCGAACATGAAGCAATCCTGCACGCCGTGGCCACCAAGGACGTGCTCGGCGCCCAAACCTCGATGCGCCAGCACCTGAGCCGCTCGGAAAACCGCTGGCTGCGGGCGCTCGAACCTGAAGCCCCCGCCGGCTAGCTAGTCCCCTCTGAACAGAACCCGTGGCGAGGGAGCTTGCTCCCGCTGGGGTGCGCAGCGCCCCCGATCCGGTTGAACGCAATCTGCCTGCTGCACCGAGGCGCCTGGTTTCAGGGCTGCTGCGCAGCCC
>NZ_JBHFJB010000044.1:0-8426 GCF_057334555.1 Pseudomonas sp. AGC41 | reverse complement strand
CCCCCCCCCCCCCCCCCCCCCCCCCCCCCCCCACGGGGTGTTGCTTGGGGTTAGTGTGCTGTTTGATCCAGTTGTCGGCGCACGGCCAGCTCCACACCGCGGATTTCCGCCAGGCCCTTGAGGCGGCCGATCAGGGAATAGCCCGGATTGCTCTTGCGATGCTGGTCGTCGAGCAACTGATGCCCATGGTCTGGACGCAGCGGCAAGCGCGGGCCGCCTTCGCGCTCGCGCCGGCGCTCTTCGGCCACCAGGGCACTGATGACCCCGACCATATCGACGTCCCCAGCCAGGTGATGAGCTTCATGAAAGCTGCGTGGATCGCCTTCCCGACGGGTCGAACGCAGGTGAGTGAAGTAGATGAACGGCGCAAAGTGCCTGGCCATCGCCACCAGGTCGTTGTCTTCGCGCACGCCATAGGAGCCGGTACAGAATGTCAGGCCATTGGCCGGGCTTGGCGCGGCATCCAGCAGCCATTGGGCATCTTCGGCGGTAGAAAGGATGCGCGGCAGCCCGAGCAATGCCCGGGGCGGGTCGTCCGGGTGGATCGCCATGCGCACGCCCACCTCCTCCGCGACCGGAATCACCGCGCGCAGAAAATACCCCAGGTGCTCACGCAACCTGGCCTCGTCGATGTCGGCGTAGGTACGCAGCAACTCGCGGAATTTGTCCAGGCTGTAGTGTTCTTCCGCACCGGGCAATCCGGCGATCAGGGTATCGACCAAGGCTTCGCGCCCGGCGGGCGACAGTTGTTCGAAATAGGCCTTGGCCTGCTGGATATCCTCGGTGTTGTACTCGTCCTGCGCTCCCGGACGCTGGAGGATGAACAGGTCGAAGGCGGCGAACGCAGTCTGGTCGAAGCGCAAGGCCCAACCGCCATCCGCCAGTTCATACGTCAGGTCGGTGCGGGTCCAGTCCAGCACCGGCATGAAGTTGTAGCAGACGATA
Source organism: Pseudomonas sp. AGC41 (assembly GCF_057334555.1). Lineage (NCBI taxonomy): Bacteria > Pseudomonadati > Pseudomonadota > Gammaproteobacteria > Pseudomonadales > Pseudomonadaceae > Pseudomonas > Pseudomonas sp. AGC41. The sequence continues at coordinate 7,481 of NZ_JBHFJB010000044.1, read as the reverse complement.
TCGATACCGCAGGTCGCCAGGTTACGCACGCTTTGCTGATAGTTGGCGATGTACTCGTCACGACGTCCGCAGCCGCGCTTGATGTCTTCGTGCACCGGAATGCTTTCCACCACGGACCAGGTCAAGCCGGCCGCTTCGATCAGCGCCTTGCGCGCCGCGATGGCGTCCACCGGCCAGACCTGGCCATTGGGAATCTCATGCAATGCGGTGACGATGCCGGTCGCACCGGTCTGGCGAACGTCCGCCAGGGAAATCGGATCTTTGGGGCCAAACCAACGCCATGTCTGTTCCATGTTGTTCTCCTTGTTATCAGTTGGGTGCGGCAAAGGTGTGCAACAGGCTGTCCACGCCATCGCGGGTCAAGGCGCCATAGACACGGTGCACCGCATCGCGAAATGCGGCGCGAGCCGACAGCGCCGGCGGGAAGACTTCTTCAAGGTCGAGAAAAGCATCGACCCGCGATGCGCCCTCGAAGCGTCCCGCAACGTCGGCAAAGGTTGCGCTCAACGGGTCGTCGACCACATGCGCCGGTCGGCCGGGCAACGGCTGCGTGCAGTAATGAATCCAGGCGGCAATTCCCAACGCGGTGCAGTCGATGCCGCGCCCTTGGTCGAGCAATTGCTCGGCGCCGAGCAACCAGCGTTGCGGCAGTTTTTGCGAACCGTCCATGGCAATCTGGCGCAAGCGATGTTGCAGGCTGTCGTTGGCGAAGCGCGCCAGCAGGTCGCGACCGTATACCGACAGGTCGATACCTGCCGGCATGTCCAGCGTGGGCGCGGCTTCCTCGGTCATGTAGCGCTCGATGAAATGCGCCAGCCTCACATCGCTGACGGCCTCGAAGACTGACTCATGCCCGGCCAGCAGCCCCACATAGGCCAGCAGCGAATGGCTGCCGTTGAGCATGCGCAATTTCATGGTTTCGAACGGGCGCACGTCGTCGACCACTTGCACGCCTTCGACTTCCCAGTCCGGTCGGCCAAGGGGAAAGTGGTCTTCGATCACCCACTGGCTGAAGCTTTCACAGACCACGGCGGCGCGGTCGTGGCAGTCCAATTGTTGCGCCAGCCGGGCGAAGGCTTCCTCGTCCATGGCCGGCACTATGCGGTCGACCATGCAGCTGGGAAACGCCACCTGTTGCTCGATCCACTGCGCCAGCGCCTGATCCTGCAACGCCGCCAATGCGCTGACCGCCTGGCGGGTGCGCTGGCCGTTGTCGGGCATGTTGTCACAGCACAACACGGTAAACGCCGGAACGCCCGCGGCGCGCCGACGCCGCAGGGCTTCGAGGACGATGCCGGGCGCCGAGCGCGGCGTCTGCGGATGGGCGATATCGTGGGCAATGGTCGGATCCTCACGGCGCAACTGCCCTGAAGAAGGGCTCAGGCAGTAGCCTTTTTCAGTGACGGTGAGCGTGACGATCCGCGTCTGCGGCGCGGCCATGCGTTGCAACAACTGCTCCAGTTCCTGACCGCCCTCGCCCGCATACAAGGCCTCGCGCAACACCCCGATTTCGCGCAGCGTCACCTGCTCGCGGTCACGATACTCGGCCACATGGTAACGACCGTCCTGCTCGCGCAATTGCTCGACCAAGGCGTGATTGGAGCGCAGGTTGGCGCTGCACAAGCCCCAGTCGCTGGCGCCGTGGCGATTGAGATGGCGTTGCAGGTACACCGCCTGATGCGCCCGGTGAAAGGCGCCCAGGCCCAGGTGCACGATGCCGATCGCGCGGGCCTGGCCGGTGGCGGGGACGCGTTGGTTGAGCGACATGGCTATCCTCCTTCAGGGATGGTCGAGGGCTGGACGCGGCTGGACGCCGGCATCGGCCTGCGGCGCGACACCTGCCACCGCCAGCGGCTTGACGTAACGCGCCACGCACAGCGCACCGATGATGGTCAGCAGGCCCGCCAGCAGGAACGCGCTGGTGAACGAGCCGGTGAACTGGACGATGAACCCGGTCAGGGTTGGCCCGATGATGCCCGAGGTGTTGGCCAGGAAATGCATGAAGCCACTGACGCCGCCGACCCGCGCCGCAGGCACCGTGTCCTGGATGATCGCCCAGTAGATCGCGCCGGTGAGGTAGAGGAAAAACACCGCCAGCGCCACCAGGATGACGGCCGGATACAGCGTTTTCACCACCCCGGCGACGCCGATGCAACCGGCGCAGGCCAACAGGCAAGTCACCAGCACGACTTTGCGCGAGAACATGATCCGCCCGGTCTTCTTGAAGACGAAGTCGGAAATGAACCCGCCCAATGCCAGACCCAGGAAGCCCAGCAGCCAGGGGATGACCGTGGCTATGCTCATGTCCTTGACGTTCAGGCCGTGGGCCATGGTGAGATAACTGGGGAACCAGGTCAGGAAGAAGAACAGCGTGTAGTTATAGGAAAAGAACGCCAGGGAGGTGAACAGCACCGTCGGCTGCTTGAGGTAGAACCGCAGCGGGAACACCGGTTGCGACGCCAGCTCGCTCTGCCCCTCCGCCCGCAGGATATCCTCGGCACCCTCGCCCTCGGGCTTTTCCTTGACGAACTTGTACCAGATTGCCGCCCAGATCAGGCCGACCAACATGATGATGATGAACGACACCTTCCAGCCGTAGGTGACCGCAATAAAGCCCACCACCGGACCGGAAATCGCCCCGCCCAGCGGCGTGCCGGACATCGAGGCACCAAGGGCTCGCGCCCGGCGCTTGGGGGTGTACCAGTTGTTCACCATCTTGCTGGTGGTGACGCTCAGCGGACCTTCACCCATGCCGAACAGGATCCGGATGAGCACCAGCGACGCGAAGCCCACCGTCAGCACCGTGAGGCCGCTGAACAACGACCACAGGACCATGGCCAGCAGCAACGTGGTCTTGGCGCCATAACGGTCGGCGGCCCAGCCACCGATGAAGTTGAAGGCGGCATAACCGACGAAAAAGCTGCTGAAGATCATGCCCATCTCACCCGTACTCAGACCGTAGTCTTTCTGGATGAACGGCGCCGCCACAGACAATGCCGACCGGTCGAGGTAATTGATCACCCCGGCCAGGAACAGCATGATGATGATTAAGCTACGTCCTTGACCAAACATGGTGGAACCTCCCGCTTGTTGTGTTTATTCGGTGAGGGTGCCCATGACAGGCACGATGAAACCGGTGATGCAGACGGCTCAGTGAAGGGCGCTCGTCAGCTCCACCAGGACTTTTCGGGTTTGCTCGGGGTGCTTCTCGATCAGGTCGATGGCGCCGGGCATTTCATCGAAGCTGACGCGATGGCTGATCAGGTCCTGGACCTGTAATTTGCCGCTGGCGATCAGTTCGATCACCCGCGGAAACTTGCGGTTGTTGAGCCGCGAACCGACCAGGGTCAATTCCTTCTTGATCATTTCCAACTGCACCAGATCGCTGGGCGTGGCATTGAAGCCGAGCAATCCGATGCGCCCGGCCGGCGAGGCCAGGCGCACCATCTGCGGCATCAGCGCCGGAATGCAGGCGGCGTCGACGATCAACGGCACGCCCTCGCCCTGGGTGTGCTCACGCATCAGCGCCTCGACATCGACTTGCTGGCCGTTCAGGGTCCGACTGGCGCCCAGCGCACGCGCTGTCTCCAGGCGGCTGTCGATGACATCGGTCACGGTGATGTCAGTCATTCCCAGCGCCCGGGCCATCTGCACCAGGGTCAGGCCGATCACGCCAGCGCCGTAGATCAACACGCTGTCACCCGGTTGCGGCTGCATCCGATCGAGCACGTTCAGGGCAATGGAATAAGGCTCCACCAGGGCGCCGTGGCTGAGGGACATCGAATCGGGCAAGCGGTGGGCATTCTCGGCCGGGACGCAGACCTGCTCGCTGAAGCCTCCGTCACGATGCACGCCGATCACTTGCAGCCGCGTGCAGACGTTCGGCCGCCCAATGCGGCAGGGATAACAGGTGCCGCAACTGATCACCGGATCGATGCACACCCGGTCGCCTATCTGGAGATGCTCGACACCTGCACCGACCTGCCGGATCACCCCGGAGAACTCATGGCCGGTGACCCGGGGGAAACGCACGAATGCGTTCTGCCCGTGAATGATGTGCATGTCCGAGCCACAGATACCGGCATACGCCACATCGACCTGGACCTCGCCACGAGCGACCTCGGGGCGGTCGACCTGGGCCAGGCCGAACTCGAAGGGTGCTCTTACCTGGAACGCTTTCATCGGATGACTCCTGGCGGGACATTCGTCCCGTTTCCTCAAGTGGGTTGAAACCGTTTCACCAATGCCACAGCGTGCCGTCTTCAAGACGGTTGACCGGCAGGCTCGCGCGTTTGTAGGGGTATTGGCGGGCAAGCTCTTCATCGATATCGACGCCATGCCCAGGCGTTTCGCCCGGGGTGAAATGGCCGTCCTCGAAGCGATACGCATGGGGGAAGACCTCATCGATGCGGTCTTCGTGAGGCATGTGTTCCTGGATGCCGAAGTTCGGCACCCACGTATCGAAATGCAGGGCCGCGCCCATGCACACCGGTGACAGGTCCGTGGCCCCGTGAAAACCGGTGCGCACCTGGAACAGCGCGGCGAAATCGGCAATGCGCCGCACATGGGTAATGCCGCCGGCATGCACCAGCGTCGTGCGGATGTAGTCGATCAACTGTTCCTGGATCAGCTCGCGGCAGTCATGGATCGAGTTGAACACCTCGCCCACCGCCAGCGGCGTGGTGGTGTGCTGGCGGATCAGGCGGAAGCTCTGCTGGTTTTCCGCCGGCGTGCAGTCTTCCAGCCAGAACAGGTTGTACGGTTCCACGGCCTTGCCCAGGCGCCCGGCCTCGATGGGCGTCAGGCGATGATGCACGTCGTGGAGAATGTGCAGGTCATCGCCAAAACGCTCGCGCACGGCGGCAAACAGCTTGGGTACATAGTTGAGGTATTTGGCGGTGTCCCAGACGTGTTCCGCGGGGAGGTCGCTGTCGGCCGGTTCATAACGTTCGCCACTGCGTTTGGCGACGCCGTAGGTGGTGGCAATGCCGGGCACGCCGCATTGCACCCGCACGGCCTTGTAGCCCAGCTCGACGTGACGGGCGACTTCGTCCAGGCAGCCGTCGATGTCCTTGCCGGTGGCGTGCCCGTAGACCATCACCCGCTCACGGCTCTTGCCGCCGAGCAATTGGTACAGCGGCATGTTCGCGGCCTTGGCCTTGATGTCCCAGAGCGCCACGTCGACGGCGGCGATGGCCGTCATGGTCACCGGCCCTCGACGCCAGTAAGCGCCGCGATAGAAGTACTGCCAGATATCCTCGATGCGATGGGCATCACGGCCGATCAACGCGGGAAGAACGTGCTCTTCCAGATACGCGACGACGGCCAGTTCGCGGCCGTTCAACGTGGCATCGCCGATACCGTAGATGCCTTCGTCGGTGACAATCTTCAACGTGACCAGGTTGCGCCCCGGGCAGGTAACGATGACACGCGCTTCAACGATTTTCATAAGTCAGACCTGTTCGACAAAAGGAAGTGAGGACGTGCCCATGCTCGGCATGGCCGCCTGCGGAATCAGCGCGCCCCGGTACTGGACGACCTCGGCAGCCAGGCGATGGCCCCAGCGGGCGGCCTGCTGCGGGTCACCGCCGCACAGGTGGCAGGCCAGGTAAGCAGCGTTGAACGAGTCACCGGCAGCGGTGGTGTCGATGACCTGCGCGACGGTCTGCGCCGGCACTTCGAAACGCCCCGCGGGACACTGGATCAGGCAACTGGCGGCGCCACGCTTGAGGGTAACTTCGCGGACACCCGCCTCGGCATAGGCACTGAACAAGGCATCAGGGTCCCGGTAACCGAACAGGCTCGCGTCGTCTTCCCAAGTCACCAGCGCCAGGTCGCTCAGGTGCAGCAGATCGCGATAGGCCTGCCGAGCCGTTTCAGGATCGGGCCAAAGGTGGGGACGGTAGTTGTTATCGAAGACAATGCGCGTGCCCGCCCGGCGAGCCCGATGCAAGGCGTGGATCAGGCGCTCGCGCCCCTCCGACAGGAGGATCGCCAGGGTGATGCCGCTCAGGTAGACATAGTCGTAATCGGCCAGCGCAGCGAGCATGGCCTCGGCCTCGGCGCCTTCGAACATGCGCCGCGCCGCCGCTTCCCCGCGCCAGTAGAGGAACCGCCGCTCGCCGTGTGGATCGGTCTGGATGAAGTACAACCCCGGCAGCGCGTCTTCGATCACCCGGACATGCGCATCGCCAATGCCTTCGTCCAGCCAGGACTGGCGCATGGCCGCGCTGAATGCGTCGTTGCCCACCGCGGTCATGTAGTCCACGGCGACGGCGCCACGTGGATTCAATCGGGCCAGGTAGACCGCGGTGTTAAGCGTATCGCCACCGAAGGTCTGCGTGATTGCGGCATCCGGCCCGCCGCGCACCTCGATCATGCACTCACCCACCAGCGCGACCTTCAGCGGTCGGGGGTAGCGGGTGTCCGGGCCATGGTTGAGTGTCAAATCCATCATTACGCGCCTTTCTTGTTTTTAAAACGGCGTTTCATTTTTATCTCAAGGCCCGAGTCTAGTCAGATTTCCGGGCTCGTCAAGCAAAAATGAAACAGCGTTTTGTTCTGCTTGCGTATATCCTTGGGTTTTACTTTCACGTTGGAGCCTTCATGGACAACAGCGTCATTCCCAACAACGATCTGGTGTCGGCGGTTGGCCGGACCATGGCAGTGCTCGAGGCCCTGGCCGAGCATCCGGAAGAAAGCGGCGTGTCGGAAATCGCCACCAAACTGGACATGTCCAAGGCCACGGTCTATCGCTTCCTGCAGTCACTCAAGGCTCGCGGGTATGTGGTGCAGGATGCCGAAGATCGTTATCGCCTGAGCGTGCGGCTGTTCGAACTGGGCGCCCAGGCCCTGCCCCATCTGGACATCGTTCGCGAAGCGGAGCCGGGGATGCGCCGGATCAACGAGCTGACCGGCGAGACCGTGCACCTGGGGATTCTTGACGAAGGCAGCATCGTCTACGTGCACAAGATCGACTCCAAATACAACCTGCGCATGTACTCGCGCATCGGCCGGCGGGCGCCGTTGTACTGCACCGGCATCGGCAAGGTGCTGATGGCGTGGCTGGAAGAGGAAGAGCTGCTCGCGCACCTCGCGCAGGAAAGCTTCGAGCGCCGTACGGCCAATACCTTGACCAGTGTCGAGGCGTATCTGCAGGAGTTGGAGATCGTTCGCCAGCAGGGCTATGCCGAGGATCACGAAGAATTCGAAGACAACATGCGCTGCCTGGCGGCACCGATCCGCGACCGGTTCGGCCATGTGATCGGCGGGATGAGCGTTTCATTCCCGTGCTTTCGCTTCAGGGAAGAATTGAAGCAGGACTACGTCAAGCAACTGATGCAGGCGACGCAGCAGATTTCAGCTCAGTTGGGTTGGCATGCAGGTTGAGCGCTAGATCCGACGACAAACCCGTGGCGAGGGAGCTTGCTCCCGCTGGCTCGCGAAGCGGCCCCTTTTGGGCCTGCTGCGCAGTCCAGCGG
>NZ_JBHFJB010000043.1:13318-17601 GCF_057334555.1 Pseudomonas sp. AGC41 | reverse complement strand
GGCTCGCTCCCACATCTGGATGCATTCCCCTGGAAGAATCAATTCCCCTGTGGGAGCGAGCCTGCTCGCGAAGGCGTCGCCACGGCCTAGAACGACAACCGCAAAGCCAGCGCCGCCAACGTCACCAGCAACACCGGCACCGTCAGCACAATCCCGACCTTGAAGTAATACCCCCAGCCGATGCGGATATCCTTGCGGGCCAGCACATGCAGCCAGAGCAAGGTCGCCAGGCTGCCGATCGGGGTGATTTTCGGCCCGAGGTCACTGCCGATGACGTTGGCGTAGATCATCGCCTCCTTGACCACGCCAGTGGCCTGGCTGGCGTCGATGGACAAGGCGCCGATCAGCACCGTCGGCAGGTTGTTCATTACTGATGAAAGCAGCGCGGTCAGCAGCCCTGTCCCCATGGCCGCGCCCCACACGCCATAACCGGCGAAGCCATTGAGCCAGGCGGCAAGGTAGCCGGTGAGGCCGGCGTTGCGCAGGCCATAGACCACCAGGTACATGCCGAGGGAAAAGATCACGATCTGCCAGGGCGCCTCTTTCATCGCCTTGCGCGTGGAGATCTTGTGTCCGCGAGCCGCCACCGCCAACAGCAGCGCAGCGCAGACCGCCGAAATCGCGCTGATAGGGATGCCCAGCGGCTCCAGGGCAAAGCAACCCAGCAAAAGGATCGCCAACACCACCCAACCGGCATAAAAAGTTGCCGTATCGTGGATCGCGCTGGCCGGGTCGTCCAGTTGCTGCGGGTCGTAGTCACGCGGAATATCGCGACGAAACATCCACAGCAGGATCGCCAGGCTGGCCGCGACGCTGACCAGGTTCACCGGCACCATGACCGACGCGTAGCGATTGAAGCCGATGCCGAAGAAATCCGCGGAAACGATGTTCACCAGGTTCGATACCACCAGAGGCAGGCTGGCGGTATCGGCGATGAAACCGGCGCCCATCACGAACGCCAGGGTTGCCGCCGGCGAGAACCGCAGGGCCAGCAGCATGGAAATCACGATGGGCGTCAGGATCAGCGCCGCCCCGTCGTTGGCGAACAATGCCGAGACCAGCGCCCCAAGCAGCACCATGAAGCTGAACAGCTTGCGCCCGCTGCCCCGCCCCCAACGGGCCACGTGCAACGCGGCCCAAGCGAAGAACCCGGCCTCGTCCAGCAACAGGCTGATGATGATCAGTGCGACGAAAGTACCGGTGGCATTCCAGATGATCTGCCACACCAGGGCAATGTCCCCGACCTGTACCACGCCGCTCAGCAAGGCCAACAGTGCACCGAGGGTGGCACTCCAGCCGACGCCCAACCCCTTGGGCTGCCAGATCACCAGCGTTATGGTCAGCAGGAAAATCAATGACGCGATGAGCATGCGTTACAGCCTTGGAGGGAAAAAAACCAACAGCAGGACGCAACTGCGCCAGCGAACGGCGAAGATAGGGAGTTTCGAATACTCGGTAAAGCAGGAATTGAATGGCTTATGCAGTAATGGATGTACCTGTGGCGAGGGAGCTTGCTCTCTCGCAACAGGTTTCACGGTGGTATCAGACCTTCTTATGCTGCTCCACCCACTTGCCATACGCATCGATGAATTTCTGCAAAAACGGCCTTACCGACTCCGACAGGTTCCCCGCCTCGTCAAACGCCGTTCCCGCACCGCCCAGGTAGGCTTCCGGTTGTTGCATGCAAGCCACGTCGAGAAACACCAGGGATTGGCGCAAATGATGGTTGGCGCCAAAACCGCCGATGGCACCGGGTGAGGCGCTGATCACTGCGCCCGGCTTGCCGCTCAGGCAACTCTGACCGTAGGGACGCGAGCCGACATCGATGGCGTTTTTCAGCGGGGCTGGCACGGAGCGGTTGTATTCCGGTGTCACGAACAACAACGCATCAGCCGCGCCGACCTTCTGGCGAAACGCGGAATAGGCCGCCGGCGGCGAGACGTCAATGTCCTCGTTATAGAGTGGCAGCTCGCCGATTTCGACGATTTCCAGTTTCAGGTTGGACGGTGCCAGGTCCGCCAGGGCCAACGCGACCTTTCGGTTGATCGACGCCTTGCGCAGGCTGCCCACTAAAACCGCCACTGTGTAGACATTACTCATGAGAGGCTTCTCGACTATCGGCTCAAAGGGAGCCTGTAGTTATAGATGATCGGCACCACAATTGGACCAGTGGATCACCTAAAACCTGCCAACCGGACTATTTTTTTACTGTAGGAAAACTTACCGCGCTTGACCAAGGTCTACAGAACCGCAAATCGAGTGATCCATTTCCAGAGGTTCCAAGCAATGGCAGCAGTACTTGTCGGACAATTTCATGCACGGGACGCCGAAGGTCGCGTCTATTCGGTGCATGAATTCCAAGAATCAGACCCGTCACAAGACGGCATTGGCAAGGATGTCATCACTTATAAGCTGGCCATTGGCGATCGGGTCAACAAACTCGACGAGGATACGTTCCTCCTGGTGCAATCCGGCATCCAGCTGATCCGCGAGCCCGAAACGCCACGGCAGCCTCAGGCGCAAGTTGAAACGCAGATCGCTCTATAACTGTTTGTATGAGCAGAAGTCGCAGCCGTAATTGGGTTAGGATTTAGCCACTCAATGGCTTACCTGCCTGATACGGACCCCTTGCATGCGTTTACGCCACATCGAAGTGATCCAGGCGCTGCTGCAGACTGGCCACCTGGGTACTGCGGCCGAATGGCTGCAATTGCCGGTAGTCGAAGTCGAGTCGATTCTGCGCGACGCGGAGGCCCAGCTCGGCTTCATGCTGTTCGCCAGCGTGCGCGGGCGCTTGCAGGCGACTCGGGAAACCCTGGAGTTACGCGAAGGCATCACGCGGCTGTACGACACCCTCGAACCCATACAGCGGCTGGCCGCCAGCCTGAAACATTATCAAGCGCCACCCCTGCGCATCATCTGCACCCCACCGCTGGCCCAACAGCTGTTACCCCTGAGCATTGCCGCCCTGCGTCGGCGCCATCCGGATGCGCCGTGCACCCTGCTCAGCCAGCCGACCCGGGAAATCGTCAAGAGCCTGCTGCTGCGTGAAAGCGACCTCGGCTTGAGCCTGCACGATCCCGAGCACCCCGATATCGGTTGCCAGATGATCGCCCAAGGCAAGCTGCAACTGCTGGCGCCCCATGGCTGGCTGCAACCACGCCAGAAATACGTGTCGGTTCAGGATCTGGCGGGCCAGTCGCTGGTCGGGCTGGAGGGGCATGATCCGCTGAGCCCGGCATTCGACCACAAGCTTGGCGCACTGCGCCCGGCGCCGGTAGTGCAGATACGCGTACAGACTCATCAGATGATGCGGGCAATGGTCGAGGCCGGCGAAGGCCTGGCGATCGTCGATCCGTTTACCGCCTTGGGGGCCAGGGACAGAGGGCTGGACGTCTGTCCGGTGTCGCCGGCCATACCTATCTGCCTCTATGCACTGAGCCTGAAAGGTGCCTCGCCCTCGCCGGCGGTCCAGACGTTACTGGAACGGATCACGGAACAAGCCGAGGCGATGCTGAACCACTGACCGTCATGCCCAGTGGATCGTCGAACAACCGGTACCAGAACAGCGCCACCTCGGCGGTGTGCCGGTCAATGCCGCGATAACGCAGGTGATCGACGCCGCCGAGCACATAGCCGCAGCGCTCGTAGAGGCGGCAGGCGCCCAGGTTGTTGTTCTGGGTTTCCAGCATGATGCCCGGCAATTTTTTCTTGCGGCTCCAGAACAGGGCCACGTCGAGCAACGCCTTGGCCACCCCATGCCGGCGAGCCGGTGCATGCACCGCCAACTCGTCGATATGGGCATACCCGTTCCAATTGGTGCTGACGACCAGATGGCCAACCGGTTGATCGTCCAGGTAGGCCATGAAGATTTCGCTGTCCGGGGCATCGCGAAAACTGCTGAATTCCTCAGGGTCGATGCCATAGCACTTGCGGTAGGGAATAATCGGCGTCACCGGCCAATCGCTCACCGGCCGGCCAATCTGCGCGGTGCCATAGACGCTGACTTCAAAACTGAAATCGCTGCCCCAGATATAGGCGGCGAAGCCTTCATCGGCGACGCGCACCGACAGGCCGGGGTGCTTGGGGTTCATGACCGGTTGCATACTGGGGAAGGTCCTCATTCCTTGAGACAACCAACGGCGCGAAGCCATCCATTGCCCTCGTTTGTCGAATCTTCACACGTCACGCGAAAAACCATGGCCTGCCTTTACTTCAGGTTGGAAGGTACTGGCGACTGCGCCGACAACTGAACGATGCACACTCTTGTGGGGGGGAGGGGG
>NZ_JBHFJB010000043.1:8610-13298 GCF_057334555.1 Pseudomonas sp. AGC41 | reverse complement strand
GCTCGCGAAGGCGTCGGCACATTCGACACAGATGCCAACTGAACCACCGCTTTCGCGAGCCCCCCCCCTCCCACAGATATCTCATCAACTCGCAGCAGCCTGCGCCTCGACCAATTGCGTCCACAATGCCGGGGCACCGGCGGACTTGGCGATGGCTTCCAGACGCGCGGCATGTTCGGCCAGGTCGCTTTCGCTGGCACGGATGATCCGGGCCGGCTTGCGGTCCGCCGGCAAACGCCGGATCTCGCTCGCCTGGTTACCCGAACCTTCGCCGGTACCATTGCCGTCAGACGCGTTGCCGGCCAGGGACAGGCTGGTCTGACCGCCAGTCATGGTCAGATAGACGTCGGCGAGGATCTCGGAGTCGAGCAAGGCGCCGTGCAGCTCACGCCCGGAGTTGTCGACTCCGTAGCGCTTGCACAAGGCATCGAGGCTGTTGCGCTGGCCCGGGTGCCGTTCCCGGGCCATCATCAAGGTATCGAGGATGGTGCAATGCCGGGTGATGTCGGCCCGGTCGTGCTGGCCCATCAGGGCGAATTCATTGTTGATGAACCCGACGTCGAACGCCGCGTTATGGATGATCAACTGCGCACCCTGGATGAATTCGAAGAACTCATCGGCCACCTCGGCGAAACGCGGCTTGCCCACCAGAAATTCATTGGTGATGCCGTGCACGCCGATGGCACCCTCGTCGCTTTCGCGGTCCGGTTGCAGGTAAACGTGGAAGTGACGACCGGTCAGGCGCCGACCGATCAGCTCGACACAGCCGATTTCGATGATCCGGTGACCGTCGGTCACCGGCATGCCGGTGGTTTCGGTATCCAGTACTACAGATCTGTTGGCCATCAGTGTTCAGCTCTCAAACGGGCAGTCTTGCAAAAGCGCGGATATTAACACGCCCAGACAGGGATGAGCCTGAGCCTGCTTTTGTGGTGAGGCCCGGATCAAGCCTGCTTATACCCCCGCACCTCATCCACCCCACGATTGGCCAACTGGTCGGCCCGCTCGTTGCCGTGGTGGCCGATGTGCCCGCGCACCCATTTCCAGGTGACATTGTGGCGGTTGACCTGCTCGTCCAGCAGTTTCCAGAGATCAGCATTCTTGACCGGTTCCTTCGCCGCCGTTTTCCAGCCGCGCTTCTTCCAGTTGGCCATCCACTCGTTGATGCCTTTCATTACATACTGCGAGTCGGTCACCAGCAGCACATCGCATGGCCGCTTGAGTTCTTCCAGGCCGCGAATGGCGCCCATCAGCTCCATGCGATTGTTGGTGGTGTTGGCTTCGCCACCCCAGAGCTCCTTTTCCACGCCCTTGCACACCAGCAACGCCCCCCAGCCACCCGGACCCGGGTTGCCCTTGCAGGCGCCATCAGTGAAAAGTTCTACGCTATCGCTCATGCAATCTATCCAGAAAAAATGCAAAGTCCCGCCGGTCGGGACCGCTCGGCACCCGAAGCCGAATGCCGGCCAGAACCATTGGAAATGAAGTTACGGCTCGATGTGCCGGCGATTGACCTTGGCCATCGGCAAGGGAATCAGCTTGCCCACCGGCTCACGCCGCGCCTGGCGTACCGGGCGCAAGCCGACCGCGATCTTGCGCGCCACCAACAGATAGAAGCCGCCGCCGGACAACTGCCAGGCACCGGCCTTGCGCTCCCAGCCGGCCAGCCGGGCCTGCCACTTGGGCGACGCGAGCGGCGGACGATAGCACCCGAAGCGGCGTTTCTCCAGTGCGAAGCCCAACAGGTTGAGCCAGTCGCCAACCCGCGAGGCCGAGATGCAACGGGCCTTGCGCAGCGCGTCGCCAGCGAACACATGACGCAGTCCCCAACTGCTCCAGGGATTGATGCCGATAATCAACAGATGGCCGCCAGGACGCACGCTGCTGGCGGCCTCGCGCAACAGACCATGGGGCGACAGGCAGAAATCCAGGCCGTGCTGCATGACCACCACATCGGCGGCATGCTCGCTCAACGGCCAGGCCTGCTCCTCACAGACGATCTCCACACCAGGCAATGGCGCGCCCAGGCGGACATTACGCTGCACCTGCGGCGCCGACGGCGGCGTCTGCGCCGAGGGGCCGTAATGCACCAGGTAGCCACCAAAGAACCGGCCCAACTCGTCTTCGAGCATGCGCCGTTCTTCTTCCAGCAGGAATTGTCCGACAGGGCCGGACAGCCATTCACGGGCGGAACTGATCAATGCCAGCCATTCAGGATCAGCCTGAGCGAACGCTTCATCAGTCATTGCATTCTCCAACGCACCAGGAAGTTCTAAGATGCGCCTTTGTTTTGAGCTTGGCGAATTCAGCGATGATACAGATCAGTGCCCTGCCCGCGTTTACCGATAACTACATCTGGTTGTTACAGGATCACTCGACCCAGCGCTGCGCCGTGGTCGACCCGGGCGATGCCGCCCCCGTGCGGGCCTGGCTCGACGCCCATCCCGGCTGGATCCTGAGCGACATCCTGATCACTCACCATCACCATGACCATGTGGGCGGTGTCGCGGCGCTGAAAAGCGCGACGAACGCCACCGTCTACGGGCCGGCCAGCGAAAACATCCCTGCGCGTGACATCGCCCTGGAGGACAACGCCAAGGTCAACGTGCTGGGCCTGGACTTCGATATCTACGCCGTGCCCGGACACACCCTTGGGCATATCGCCTACTACCATCGCGGCCTGCTGTTCTGCGGTGACACGCTGTTCGCCGCCGGTTGTGGCCGGCTCTTCGAGGGCTCGCCCGAACAGATGCACCACTCCTTGAGCCGCCTCGCCGCACTGCCCGACGATACGCTCGTCTACTGCACCCATGAATATACCCTGAGCAACCTCAAGTTTGCCGTCGCGGTCGAACCGGCCAACCCGGACATTGCCGCGCGCCTGGAGAAAGTCACCGAGCAGCGCAGCCAGGGCGTCATCACCCTGCCCTCGACCCTGGCTCTGGAAAAACTCACCAACCCGTTTCTGCGCACCGCCGAAACATCCGTTAAAGAAAAAGCAGACGAACGGAACGGTCAGCGTAACCAGACGGCGAGTGAGGTTTTTGCGGCCTTGAGGGCCTGGAAAGATAAGTTCTAAGCCAGCTACCAATTGATACAAAAATTCTGAATGGTTGACCTGTTGGGGTGCGCTTCCTAGAATCGGCCGACATTTTTGCCCGGAACTTACTTCCAGCCAATGTCGTCATCTATCCGCAGGTCCGTCCAGTCAGACACATTGACCCGCTTGGCTCAAGCCATCGCGGTGGCTGTGTCCGCCACGCTGGCGGGCTGCCAGAGCACCAGCCAGGTGCCGCAGACCGATGTCGCGCATACGCCGAACATCGCCGCGCGAGCCAAGCAAAAACCCGTGTGGCTCACTGAAAAACCCAGCCCACAAGTGCCCCAGGACGTGTGGGAACGCATGCGCCAGGGCTTCCAGCTGCAGGAAACCGCCGGGGTCAACCCGCGCATCGAGCAGCAGCGCCTGTGGTTCGCCAGCAACCCTTCCTTTCTGGAAAACGCCGGGGAACGTGGCAGCCTGTACATCCACTACATCGTCGAGCGTCTGGAAGAGCGCAACATGCCGCTGGAGCTGGCGCTGTTGCCGGTGATCGAAAGCGCCTATAACCCGATGGCCTATTCCCGTGCCAACGCGGTGGGGCTTTGGCAGTTCATCCCGTCCACCGGGCGTTATTTCAACCTGCGCCAGACGCGTTTCTATGACGGACGCCGCGACATCACCGCGTCCACCACGGCCGCAATGGATTACCTGACGCGCCTGCATGACATGTTCAACGGCGACTGGCTGCTGGCGCTGGCGGCCTACAACGCCGGCGAAGGCACCGTCAGCCGGGCCATCGAGCGCAACGAAAAACTCGGACTGCCCACCGACTACTGGAACCTGCCTCTGCCCAGCGAAACCCAGGCCTACGTGCCGAAGCTGCTGGCGTTGTCCCAAGTGGTATTGGCCCCCGATGCCTACGGCGTGAACCTCAACCCGATCGCCAACGAACCGTATTTCCAGGTGGTCGAGATCAACCAGCGCATGGACCTTTCCAAGGTCGCAGCCGTGGCGAACATCGACGAGGACGAGCTGTTCCAGCTCAACCCGGCTTTCAAGCAGCGCACCACCATCGACGGCCCGCAACACTTGCTGGTCCCGACTTCCAAGGCACAATTGCTGACCGCCAGCCTGTCAACGATGCGCCCTGAAGAGTTGATCAGCCCGCGCTCGCTCAAGCCGGTCTTCGAAAACGCCGATGACAGCGAAGTGGAAGGTGTACGGCGCAGCTACCGGGTCAAGCGCGGCGACAACCTGGCCCAGATCGCCAAGGCCAACAACGTCCAGACCAAGGACCTGCAACGCTGGAACAAGCTCAGCGGCAACAAGCTCAAGGTCGGCCAGACCCTGGTCATGCAGGACGTCAAGGCCACCAAGGCAACCAAGGCCAGCGGCAAACGCATCAACACTGTCGTGGCCGCCAAGGGCAAGGAACAGAAGAAGCAGACCCAGTACAAGGTCAAGCAAGGCGATTCGTTGTACGTCGTCGCCAAGCGCTTCAACGTCGAAATGCAGCATCTCAAGCGCTGGAACCCGCGCATGGGCAAGGCGCTCAAGCCTGGGCAAATGCTGACGGTCTATTCCCCGCATTAACAGCAGAGCTCGCCGTGGGGGGGGGGGTTGCTCCCGCTGGGCTGCACAGCAG